>RFPC01000017.1 GCA_009926305.1 bacterium | reverse complement strand
TGATGCAGATCAGCTACTGGTTCATTTTTCGAGAGGGAACTCGGGTCCCATGGTGAAATGTATTGAAGATTTGAGGGTACATGGTGGTCTTATAATTTTCTTCCGAGCAGAGGACTCCTCATTTTATGAATTTGATGAACACCTAGGGACGCGCTTTGCTGCAGGAACAGAGTTCCTGATTGGTAATCCTGACAGGAGTGAATTATCGTTACTTCTACAAGCACTGTCAGCGCAGCGAGGATGGCGATTCAATGATCGTATGGTGAAATACCTCGAGAAACGGCTATGTGTCGGGGTCAAAGACATTGAAAGCTATCTAGAACGAGTGCAGCTTCTCTCTCGCCTCAGAACTGATAAAGTTGATTTCTCTCTTTTGGGTGATGCGCTGTAGCGATACCCTTCTATGGAAGGGCTTCCGTTTGATAAAAATCTTGTAGGAGATACAGATAACAAGCTAATCTTGCACTCTGTTAAACCGATTAGCTCTTGTGAGGAACGATATGGTAAAAACACCATCTACGATGGTCGAACTTGGAACGCCCGCTCCTTTGTTTTCACTGCCAGACGTATGTACTGGAAAACAGGTGTCGCTCGACGACTTTAGTGACCAAAAAGCATTATTGGTGATGTTTATTTGTAATCATTGCCCATTTGTCATCGCGATTCATGACGTTCTCTTAGCACTGATACGAGAGTACGAGAATAAGTCTCTTGGAGTGGTCGCTATCAGTTCAAATGATGCAAGCCAATACCCAATGGACGGGCCTGAAGAAATGAGTGCAAGAGCAGCTAAATACGATTATTCATTTCCATATCTCTATGATGAGAAGCAGGCGGTGGCTCGTGATTTTGATGCAGCGTGTACTCCCGATTTTTTTCTCTATGATGAGAATAGAGCGTTATTCTACAGGGGACAATTCGATGCTAGTCGTCCAGGAAATGATATAAAAGTAACTGGATGTGACCTTCGCTTTGCAATTGACGCTGCATTAGCAGGTGATGCACCGCCCTCTGAACAGTCGCCGAGTATTGGCTGTAACATAAAATGGATTTGAGCGGCGGAAGAGAGGTGTATCCTAGAAAGGATGCGTAGTATTCGATATGAGTGATGCCTTGATCAAGCGACACTTTTTAGGGTGGAATCAACACTTTCTTCATCTCGTAGCCTCTTGGCTCTCGGAAGATGCTGAAAATCCATTTTGGCTCCAGGACTACGTGTGTGCACTGCCGGGAAAGAGAGCAAGTCGACGACTCAATGAAATTCTGACTATGAGAGCAGCAGAACACGGAACAGCTCTTGTCCCCCCAGAGTATTTATCGATCGGTCTATTGCCAGAATACATTGCCGGTGAGAAAGGACATTACCTATCAAATCGAGAAGTGGAGTTTATCTGGGAAGAAGTGCTGTTAGAAGGGGAGGAGCAAGATTTTGGCTGGCTCACGGGCGTAAAAGATATTCGAACGGCAGCTCGACAGTTAACAGCTTTATGGGAAAAACTTGGACAAGCTGGATATACGTTCAGCGGAGCAGCGGAGATCATCCAGCAGCGGATGGCTGAATTAACATTTTACGAAGAACGCTGGGAACAACTTGTTGCATTAGAGCACCTATTTGCCCAGAAAATATTGGATTATGGGCTCCGTGAGCGGTCTCTTCAGCGACAGAGTGCGCTTTTGAAGAGTTTTGCATCAGACGGGAAAAAACTCGTAATTATTGGAGCATTAGACTTAAGTCTAGTCCATCAGACATTTTTACAGAGAGCCCCCTGTGAAACGCATCTCCTGATTCCACTTCCAGAGCAACATGCAGGTGGTGTTAATGAGGCTGGCGCGTTGATTCCAGAATACTGGACCGATGTACATGCGCAAGAGGGGCTCGTAGAAGGTGCTATGCGTAGTGTTGCAGACTGCGAATCGGAAGCAGCCATAACTGTTGACGTATTACAAGAGGCTCTCAGCAATGGGATTCATCCACAGGATATCACCGTGAGTTTTGCTGATGAGCAACATGAACCCTTGGTTCGACAGAGCCTTGAAGCATATAATATTTCCCATCATACATTTGCCAGGTGTGGTGGGGAGTATCGTTCTCTCTCTCTCTGGTTCAAAGCGGCATCTCTATTTCTTGAAAACCCTTTGGCACAGACCGCCGTGACGCTTTTGAAATCTAAATGGTCTGCGTATCTTCTTTTAGAAGAGAACACGACAGAGTCTTTTTTGCATCTCGAGCGTATTATAACGGAAAGATGTCTTTCACGAATTTTCCCCCTTAACAGTAATCAATTCCCTGGTGATGTATCAGCTGATATGGACGAGTTGAGACATGTCGATGTGTTTTTAGAAGTATTTAGTGAGGAGATGTCACCACAATATTTTATAGAGACCCTCGAAAAGCATGTGATGGCAACTTTACAGCATCATATAGCAGAACAAGGGGTCTTTTCAGAGGTTCTCATGGGGCTTGAATCTGAATTTGAGCGCCAACTCCGCTTGGTCCGGCGGCCAGAAGAATATTTCTCATACCTTGCTGATTTAGCACTTCGGCTTGGAGCTGGACAAGAGCCTGCAGCTCAAGGGCCGCGCGACTCGGAAATTGAGCTAGTCGGTTGGTTGGAGACGCTTTTTGATGATGCAGAGCACCTTCTTGTTTTGGGATGTCATGACAAAGTACTCCCGGCAGGCGAGCGAGAAGGAGCGTGGCTTCCAGAAGCGTTGCAGGGCTTGCTCAAAATGGAGACGAAAGAGCGACAATTTGTTAGAGACTATGTATATGCTCTTCATGCGCAGCACTCGAAGCAGCGAGTAACCTTCATATTTCCGAAAATGAGTATCAATGGAGATTACTATCGCCCGTCGCGTCTTTTTTTTGGTGGTGCATTGGAGACGAAGCTGTGTAATGCGAAAAAGTCATTAGTCGAGGTTCCTGAACACGCGAGATTGATGAGTTACGGTGAGGGATTTGGTGACACAGCTGGATGGTTTTTAGAAAACTTCATGCAGATCGAGACAAGAGAAGTCGAAGCGATGTCCGTCACATCATTTCGTGACTATCTCCTATGCCCATTCCGATTTTATCTCAAGCATATCCTGAGATTGCGAGCATTTGATCCGATTCAGGAGGAGCTCAGTGCTATGCAGTTTGGCACCCTGTTTCACAATATAGTGGCTAACTTTGGGAACTCGTCAGTCAAGGATTCTTCCAATCAAGAGGAGATATTAGATTTTTTACTCATCGAATTAGAGCGCGTGCGGCACAAAGCATTAGGTTCAGCAATCAAACCAGCTGTTGAGGTTCAGTGCCTACAGCTTGAGGAGAGGCTGACTGGATTTGCGCGAGTGCAAGCAGCCTGGAGGAGAGATGGCTGGCAAATTGTTCATGTTGAGCTTCCATTCTATGAGAAGAAAGTTGGTCTCCAGACATCCGCTGGAGCAATGGGTCTTAGGGGCCAGATCGACAGAATTGACTTTCATCCTGAGCTCAAGAAGTGGGTTGCACTTGACTACAAGACCTCCATGAATCCATTTGCTCCAGAGAAAACACATCAGATAGACGAAGAATGGTGCGATCTTCAGCTTCCATTGTATGAGTTTGCAATGCGAGCCTTAAAATTTAAGGGAGATATTGAGCTCGGCTATTTTGTTTTACCCGCTAACGTAAGTAAAAGTGCGGTGTTGATTGCCTCTTGGTCAGAGAGTCAGCTAAAAGAGGCCCAAGGGGCAGCTCAACAGGTAGCACAGAATGTAATTCGCGGCGAGTTTTGGCCTCCGAATATTCTCGAAAGTAGGTTCGATGACTTCTCTGAGCTAATAGAGCCTGATCAGCACTCAGCGCTTTTAGAATATTCCGACGGCAGAGAGGAGGGATCGTGAGTTTTGAGCCTCTCATAATGTTTCAGGCGAGTGCTGGATCGGGTAAGACCTATCAACTCGTCCGAAGATATGTTTCTTTATTAGCAAGGGGAGCGCGGCCTGATGGTATCCTTGCTACAACGTTTAGTCGAAAGGCTGCAGATGAAATATTTCAAAGAATAGTTTCCCTTCTTATTGAGTGTGCAGAAGATGAAACTGCCGCACAATCAGTAGCTTCTTTTATTGAAGTGCCAACCTTTGATTCTGTGAAAGCTGGAGAGCTGCTCACCACGCTCTTAGAGCAGATTTCGTCTTTGCCTATAGAAACACTCGATAGTTTCGCACAAAAATTTGCCCGATTATTTTCATCAGAGATTGAGCTTCCAGATACGTGGGATATTCCCTCGCAGTACCATATGCAGCAGTTGGAGCAGATGGTTTTGCAGGATGTCCTGCAGAAAAAAACACCCGAAGAGAGGCGGGAATTGCTCTATACCATTACTACTGCTGATGCTTCGCGAAGTGTATTTAATAGAATATTCCAAAAACTTACACGCCTCACCGATCTTTCACTTCATGTACCTGTCGAGGCATGGGATTGGTCATTCGACGAGCTTGAGCCAAAATTCTTTACGTCTTCAGCAACCAACGTAAAAGAGATCGTTGATAGCTTCGATAGGTTACCCGATGTCCTACGATTAAATGGTGCTCCAGACCTGCGTTGGAAGAAAATGTTGACCAAAAGTAAAAGTGCCCTGAAGGAAGAAGCTTGGAGTGAGTTTATCAAGAGTGGATTAGCGAAATCGCTTTTAGAGGGGAAAACAGAATTTTCTGGAACCGAGATCCGCAAAGACTGGGAGGAAGCATTTCGAGAGGCTCTTAGTTTCGTATCTAAAAGGATGGCCGAGGATATGCTGAAGGATAGTAGGTTTGTTGGTTCCTTTCTTGAGAGTTACCAAGCTGCACTATTAGCCGAAAAGAGTCGTAGTCGTTGCTATGGCTTTTCTGATATTAAAATATTACTGGCGAATACGGTAAGTTCTCTTGATATGCTCCATATCGCTTATCGGCTGGATCGTCGCATTTCACATGTCCTCATTGACGAATATCAGGATACGACCCGAAGTGAGTGGCACGTACTCTCGAAACTTACCGATGAGATAGCATCTTCGCCGGATAATGAACGAAGCGCTTTGATCGTTGGAGATCCAAAACAAGGTATTTATGGATGGCGTGGTGGAGTAGCCACTCTTTTTCGCGAGGTAAAAGAGAGCTATCCCCATATGCGGAGCGTAGATTTAAAGGAAAGTTATCGCTCCAGTCCGATAGTTATTTCATTTCTTAACAAGCTATTCACCGATTTAGAAGAATGTTCGCTTTTTGATGAGCATCGTAGTGTGGTTAAGGACTGGCTTGGTGCGTACAGCGCGCATCATGCAGCTCGCAATGATATTCCGGGATATATCTCACTGGAGACTATCGGTGAAGAGGAATCAGCAGGGTCTTCCTCAGAGTACATCGCTGATAGGGTAAACGAACTCTTGCAGCAAAACAGTTCTTTAGAGATAGCCATTCTGGTTAGAAAGAATAAAGAAATCCTGCCGTTTGTTCGAGCATGCGAATCTCTCGGATTGCAGGTTAGTGCTGAAGGTGGAAGTGCTCTGACTGATTCAGTAATTGTCGTCGCGTGTTTACATCTTCTTCAGATTGTAATGTATCGAGGCGATACTCGGAGCCGCTATCATATTCAACAGACTCCAATCGCAGAATGGTTAGTAAACCGATATGGGGATTTCGATGGTGGCCTCGATTCCTTGACAGCTGAAATTGCCGAAAGAGGTCTCGCTTCAGTGTTACAGGACGTAATCACAGCATGCATTAAGATTTCTACACCTAGAGATGTGACTCGGTGTGAGCAGCTGATGAGACTTGCTCTCGCGCACGATAATAAATCATATTCGCAGATTGGTGATTTTATACGGTATGTACGAGCGGAGCGGGTACAAGATGAGGGTGCTGGAATTGTGAGGGTAATGACTATTCACAAGTCCAAGGGTCTAGAATTTGATGCAGTGTTCTTGCCTGAGTTGACCTATGCAATGGATACTGCGCAGGATCGTGATTTCCTCAAGTATGAAAGGCTTTCCGGCGAAATTGAAAAACTCCTCCCGTATGTAAAGAAAGAGGAAAGACAGCTCTTTGGCAGAATTGAGAAAATGTATAATGCTGTCATACGGAATCAGTTGACCGAAGAGCTCTCGGTTCTCTATGTAGCTTTAAGTCGGGCAAAATATGCTTTATACCTCTATGCGCAAGAGACGGGGAAAGGAGTTAAGCTCACGCCTGCGAATATCCTGATTAAAGAGTTTCTCAACGGAGGAGAGTCTACTTATGAAGACGGGAATTCTCAGTGGGCGAATCATATTCACGTACAGGAGGAAAGTTCGGAACTGAATTCAGTGCGATATGTAGTTCGTCAAAAGTCTCAGGAAGGAACTCTCCGAAAGAAGTTCTTGCAAAAGAAAAGACCATCCCAAAGCAACAATTACTTGGTGATAAGAAAGAACTCACGTGCTCAGCTCCGAGGAACTCTGATCCATCGGCTGATAGAAAAGATTGATTGGTATCCGAATAGAGAAGAGCAGCCATCTTTCTTAAAAGACCTACTCATGTCGTGTGTAGCGGGTATTGATCCAACCACGGAATCATTATCAGATGAGATTGTATCGATTCTGCAAACAGAAGTAGTTGCACATTGTTTCCAATCCAGCCGTTATGGCGCTAACCCGTCACAGCTGAAGCTTTATCGTGAGCTTCCGTTTAGCTTTATAGAGCAGGAAATGAACAGTGAGCAGTACGTCGTCAGTGGAGTGATAGACCGACTGGTGGTGAATGAAGATGGAGTTGCAGAGATTCTAGAGTTTAAGACCGGATACGTATCAAGCGAATCGAACATGCTAGAAAATCAGTTCTCTGAGCAGCTAGCCCTCTATCGCCGAGCTGTGCTAGCAATTTTCCCTAAGGTTGTAACAGAGCTGCGAACGACGGTTTGTTTCATAGACCGGGGAGAGCTGATTTCCTCATAGATTCTGGATGTTGCATGAGGAGACCTTGAATTTTGCTTCGGGGATGACTAATCCTTGATACAGGCGTATAGTTTCGGGTCAGAGACCTCTTTTCTCTGGTACATCACGAGGGCTATCGTGTTTGCAAGAGAATGAAGTTTCAGGGATTCAGGGAGTTAACAGAGATGCCTATATATTTGTATGAGCGTGAAGATGGCTCAACGTTTGAAAAAATTCAAAAAGTAAGTGATGAAATTCTATCTGTATGTCCGACAACTGGGCAGAAGGTGGTAAGAAAGATTACTCCTACAGCGATACACTTCAAAGGAAGTGGTTTCTATAAGACAGACTATACTTCATCTGGAGCCAGTTCTCCGTCGAATGACAGTAAGGCGCCGACTAGTGAATCTTCCAATGCTTGTAATGGAAAGGGACCGAGTGGTGGCTGCGGAACCTGCTCGACTGACGCCTAGTTTCCAGACTTTTCTTTTCGGCTCCCTTACCGTACTGGATCGTTGCCTAACGGGATGTTAATAAAAATCGGGTAGTTGTCTGGGCAGCTTCAACTGTAGCGTAGTCAGACTGCACGTAGAGCTTGGAGTAAGCAGTTTACTCCGCCTTACCTGCATTTCCCTTATGAGCTGCTTCTTTCGCGATTGATTCGTTCTTTTCTTCTATCAAAGCAGAACTTGATACATCTTTTATTTTATCTACCTGATATCCAGAAATCTTAAACAGGTTTGGTTCATCACTGACTCGTAGCACGTAATAAGTCTCACCCTTAACCTTGCCATATTCATATTGAATTTTGCTGCCGTTAAACAGTGAAATGGAATACGATAGAGCTGGTTTGCTGAGGTTGTATTCCTTCTTCACTTCCTGGCCAAGAATATCGAGAAAATTGATTTTCGTAAGATCGTTGATCAGACTGTTCGCAGCCCCGAGATCCAACTCTTCTTTGTCGGGATTTAGGTTGCCCAACTGCCAGACAGCGTCAACCTGAGTTCTTTCAAGAGAAATATCTCGAAATTCTATTTTTTGTATTTTTGTCGGTGGAAGGTGGAGATATTCCCGATTCAGCCAGGCGTTATCTTTGGCTTTGAGCTCATAATTACTAAAACTAATGGCATACGTTCTTTCGTCGCTCTGTGTTCTCGCATGAACTTTCTTGAATGAGGGAGAGGTGCCAAGATAGAGAGTCTCTACCACCTTGCCATCTTGTTTAAATTCTACTCGAGTTTGGAATGTCTTCTCGCTCACTTCAAACTGATTAGCCGCTAGCTTGGTGGAGCCGACAGGATATGGTTTTTTCAACTGAAAGAGTTGCTCCTGTAACATTCGCAGTTTTTTACCAGATACTGGAAATCGATAGTAATCAGGTAGAATCCAGATATCAGACTCTTTTTTCAGGATAAGGCTGCGCTCAGGTGTCTTGTCCTCTCGTACTGTTATGAGGATTTCGTCTAAATCCTCAAGTGAGAGCGCAATAAAGTCTTCTTCGGGTGTGAAAGAGCTCATGTCAGTTTGAAAAGCAGACAGAATAACACTTAACAACAGTTGTACAGCAAGAAGAATGCTTAAGGGGAGTAGAAGGCTTTTCATTGCATGATTCCTATGAAAGTTGTTCCAGTAATGACTTTTGTCTTCGTTTCGTCTTCTCTCGCAGTTTCCGATATCCAAAGAATGTGAGAAGTAGCAACAAGATGGCTGTGACATAATTTCCATACTCCCATCTTCGCTGAGCATCTTTTTCCATTGGTGTGAGAGTTCTAGAAAAGTGTCCTCGACTTCTGATGGAAAGTAGCCCACGGTCCTCCAATGACCAATCAACGGCATTTTGTAAGAGCTGAAGCGAATTAAGGTATCGAGAAGTGCCTCCTCCAAGAGAAATCTGCAGAGTTTGATCGGTGAGGAACTCGTTAGAACCGAAGATGATAATTCGGGCAGACTTCGGACTTTTTTCGATCACTCCGGATACAACAGTAGCATCAGTCTTCGCGGCATCAGGAGTTGGAATAGCGCTTTCCTTGAGCAAGGGCGACTCTTTGCCGACAAAATAGGATTGAAATTGTCCTTCAATACTTGCTGCTAAAAGACTTGGTTGTATTTTTCCAGAGGGGAATCCCTGGGGGCCGTATTTTATAGGGTCGGGAATAACCGAATCGAGCTTGGCAGTCCAAGAATCTTCTGAGCTTTCAAGGATGCGAGTGATGCTCTTGTCCCCAAGCTTCTCCTCATCTAAGACGATCGGGGAGCTCCAATTCAGTGTCACTTGCCCAAGCCCTGAAGTAATGAGCGAATCTGAGTTCATCCCCGCAGCGCGAACATCAACAAAGAGTGGATAGGGTACTTTTTGAATCTCTTGAACAGTAAACCCTCCACCTACATCTCTCTGGACCGGCACTGGATACCCTTCATTTTGATTATCGAGCACCAGAGCATCCTTGAAAGAGATTCCATAAGATTTCAACCAATCCTCAAGGCCCGATTTCTTCGCTTCGGCACGGAGTTCGGTTTGAGTTCTGGCGATATGAAATGGGGAGCTCGCTAGGGCAACTGTTCCTCCTTTCATGAGAAATTGGTCAATAGCGAAGAGGGCCTTATTCGATAAATCATGAGGCGCAAGAACAAGGAGTAAGTCCACAGATTCTCCGATCGTGCCCGACTCCACGTCTACCAACTCAATATCATATTCCTGCTGGAGTTGTTCTTGGAGTAAGAAAAAGTCTTTGCTGCTTGCCTGCGGACTGAATTGATTTGGATCTGGTGTCATCGGAGTAACCACACCGATGGAACGGACAAAACCTGGCGCGAGACGTTTAAGCCCTGATTCTATGGCCCGTTTGACATATTCAGCAGAGAAATCTTCGGGATTAGGAATCGGTAGAGCAATGATTTTCTCGTCCATCCGCAACAATGCAGAGAAGTAGAATGGCTTGCTCGATAACAATGTTCGTAGAGGAGTGAGCCCATATTTCTCCTGTAGCTCCTTCATAAAAGGCTCTCCACCTTCTTCCGGATCTTTAATCTCCACTTGTAGTTTGCCTGCAGCAAGTTCACTGAGTTCATTCACTGCGGCTACAAGATTATCTCGGAGATCCTTGAGCTCTGCTGGTAGCTGTCCTGCTTGAGAGATGTATCCTTCAAACGTGATCGGTTTTGGGATGCTCTCGAATAAGTTTTCTAATGAACGAAATCCAAAGAGTGTTTTCTTGATCGAACGGGTAATATCATATTCTGGATTTCTCAGTCGGACTTCAATATCTCCTTCTCCAGCAACTCGAATATCGATCAGCTCTCGAAAATTTATCACCTCAAATTTATCACCATACAGCACTAATATATCAAAGTAGGAATTTACCAATGAAACGTCATATTTGTCGGATATTTGAAATGGTACTGGTTTAATCCCATATTTTTCACTCGCTTCTTCTTCCAATTGTGGATTTTCTCTTGGATCGATGAATTCAGAGCGAACCTTTCCTCTACTCACAATTTCATATTCTCGCAGGAGATCTTTTAATTGAGGGACTAAGGGAGCCAGCAATGGATGTGTGCGTTCGCTGAAATATCCTCTCAGAAGAAGTGGCTCTGTCAGACTTTCTAAATAATTTCTTGAGGGTTGAGAAATGGAGTACATCTTTGATTCGGTGAGGTCTATCCGTACTGAATGGATGGATGCCAGCCAGAGATTACCAACAAAAAAGTTTAGGCAGATTAGCAGCGTCAGATTTCTCCACAGTTTGGTTGACGAAGAGATGTTTGGTTGATTCTCCCAGCGGATTTGTTCGAGTGAAAAGACGTTAAGACTCGTGAATATCCCCATCAGACTTACATAATAGAAGATGTCTCTCAGATCGAGGACGCCGCGTGTAATAGACTCAAAACGCGAGCCAGTTCCCAGCGCGTGCAGTAGCTCTAATCCGTCATTGCCAACGAATGAAACAAGCAAGGGTGAGCCGATAAGATATAATCCAAGGCAAAGCAATACTGATAGGATGAGACTAATAATCTGATTATCATTCCTCGCGCTGATACAGAGGCCGATAGAGGTATAGCAACCAGCAACGAATATACTGGCAATATAGCCCCCTACTACTGGTCCCCAGTCCAAATCGCCAAGGAAAGATACGGTAACGGGAATCGGAAGAGTTAAGAGGAGAGATATTGCTATCAGCGATAGGCAGGCCAGCATTTTCCCGAAGACGAGTTGTGAGGTCGAGACCGGTAGCGTCATAAGAAATTCAACTGTTCCCGCTCGCCTTTCTTCGCTCCACATGCGCATGGTAAGCGAGGAAACGAGGAAAATCAGTAGCAACGGCATCCATTCGAATAGCGGGCGAACATCAGAAATATTCCTAGCGAAAAATTGGGATACCCAGAAAAATGAGAAGAGATTAATTGCGAGAAAGACACCGAGGAAGATGAAGGCAACGGGGGAAGAAAAGTAGCTACCTAATTCTTTTTTTGCAATGCGAATCACCTTGTTCATTACTCGCCTATCCTTTCTATTTTAGCATCTTTGGAAGTAGAGATACTTTTGATTGAAGCATGTACTCTCATCAATCGCTGGATACCTCTTTAAAAATTGACTCTAGATTTTTTGACTCTGTCTGGAATGCAAATAGATTTGAGCCTTTTTCGATCAGGGTTCGTATAATCTCCGCAGAAACGGTGGGTTCTTCATCCTGTAGGGTAATACGGTACTCATTTCGGGTGGGGCCATGCCCATTCAGAGTGCTGACCTGCTGTATCTCACTTATAATGCTGATATTTTTGAGAGCTTCTTTTATGAAGTGAAGAGGTGAGTCCGTCTCCAGTAGGAACTGATTTCGACCCGATAGATTTTCGAGGGGTGAATCAAGTACTACAGAACCTTGGGATATGATTAATACCCTGTCGCAGACGGCATTGACCTCCTGCAGAATATGTGTGGAAAGAATGATGGTTGTTTTTTCACTCAGATCTCGAATGAGTTGTCGCATTTCTTCAATTTGCGAAGGATCAAGCCCATTAGTGGGTTCATCAAGAATAAGGATCTCTGGTTCATGTAATATGGCCTGAGCAACTCCTACCCTTTGTTTAAATCCTCGAGAGAGCGTGTTCACGTTATCTGCTACTTTCTCTTCCAGGCCAGTTCGTTGAATCGCATTTCGTAGAGCAGGAACTCTATCTTCAAGAGGAATATCTCTGAGCTCTGCTACATACTCGAGATAATCAATGACCGACATTTCGGGATAAACGGGAGAATTTTCTGGTAGGTAGCCTATCTTTCTTTGGATATCCAGCCGTTGAGAGGTAATGTCTAATCCATCTATAAAAGCGCTCCCTTCAGTGGGTTCAAGGTAACCAGTTAAGACTTTCATTATAGTGGTCTTCCCCGCACCATTGTGTCCGAGTAATCCCACCACAGCACCTCTGGGTATTTCAAATGAGACATCGCGTACCGCTACAAACTTCCCGTAATTCCTCGATAAATGATTTACTGTAATCATAATGTGTCCCTGTTATGACTTTGTCCTGTTATGACTTTGTCATCTTTGCGAGTTCATCAGGTTGCGAGTTCATCGATTTTCACCAGCCTGGTGGTTTCTCATGACTTCCCACAATTCTGTTGTAGTTTTAGTTCATGTTAAATTCAACCCTGAACATGTTTTCGCCTCAACCCCCTGAAATTACATTGCATCAGTGCGAATGAAAAGGGGTTGCCTGGTACTTTTTGGGCATTTTAGAGAGGGCATGTTAGAAGAATGTTGAGTGTATGTCCGCGCTTTTAAAAACTATGGTGTTCGTTGTTGCGGAAGAGAATTGTCTGGAAGAGATTAAAGGGAAGATACAGGCATAGATTTGTTTGGGAGATGAGGGATGGTTCGGTATTTTGGAGCACATGTTTCAGTATCTGGTGGATTAGAGAATGCGATCGTCAACGCAAAAACACTGGATGTGAATGCTATTCAGATTCATCCATCACCACCACAACGTTGGAATCTAAAGCCGTATCCGGCTGGCTATGAGGATGCTTTTCTCCGTGCTCGTGAATCATCACCGGTTGAGAAAGTATTTTTCCATGCGATTTATCTGATTAACTTAGCGACGCCGGACCCGCTGAAACTTGAAAAAGCGAAGAACTCGCTAAAGTTCTATCTCGATTTAAATGCTCGATTGAATGGTGATGGAGTTGTGGTTCATGTGGGAAGCTTAAAGGATGAGCCAGATGAAGCCCAAGGTTTTAGGCGGGTAGCATCAGCAATCAGTGAAATTCTTGAAAAGAGTGATGAACGCTCACGACTCATTTTAGAGGTAGCAGCTGGAGCGGGAAAGATTATAGGAGACCGTCTTGAAGAGCTAAAGGAAATTTCGGATTTAGTACAAGATGATTCAAGACTCGGATTTGGGCTTGATACCCAGCATATGTGGGCTAGCGGTTACGATTGGAGAGGGGAGCTTGATTCGGTCTTTCAGCAGATTGATGAATGTTATTCATTTTCCCGAGTTTGGTGTGTGCACCTGAATGATAGCAAGACGGAACTCGGTAGTAGAAAAGATCGGCATGAGAATCTTGGAGAGGGTCTTATAGGAGAAGATGCCTTGACTGCATTCCTTGCTCGAGAAGAGATTTCTGAGATACCAGTGATCTTGGAGACTCCAGCTTTAAAGGAAGTAGAAACTGCAAAAGTTGAAGTGGCTCACCTGCGAGAAATGGTGGCTCATTCAGGGTAGTATCCTCCGCCTGTGAGTTGTTTGTGTCTTGTGTTTGTAGAGATTTGGCAAAAAATTGTTCGTCAAATCCTTGACGAACAGAGGCGACAAAAGCCGATTATACAGTCATAACACCCTGATATTATTCATGTAAAAGTTATTCGCGAATCTAGCACGGTCCTTGCACATCGTATCAGGAGCATTGTAATCACTGTCAGGGATTCGTCATGAGTATCATAGGGTCTATTTTTGATAAAAACACAGCAGCACTGGAGCAGGCACTGAACCTCTATCACAAGCGTAATAGTGCCATTACCAGCAACCTCGCTAATGTCGAGACACCAAAATATACCGCAGTTGACCTCGACTTTAAGGCAGAATTAAACAGAGCATTTCAACCGCAGGCTGCTCCTTCTCATCTTCAAAAAACGAGTGATAAGCATCTTGATCTTGCGTCGCAAGGGCAAGCACGTCTCATACAAGATTTAACTGGTGCTACCAAGGCAGACGGCAATAACGTGGATCTCGATATCCAGATGGGTAAGTTGTCCTATAACGCTGGGAAGTATTCGACGGCGGCTTCGGTAGTAAGAAAGAAAATGCAAATGCTTCGCTTCGCGATACAGCAAGCGATGAGATAAAGGAGCACGTATGTTCAAAGCAATTGAAAGCCTCTCAGCTGCTCTCAGTGCAGCGCGTCAAAGAGTGAATATTACGGCATCAAATATTGCGAATGCCGAAACGACAAGAACCCCTGAGGGTGGTCCCTACAAAAAGCGAATGCTTGTACAGGTGGCCGAGGAGTTTCGTGATGCTCTTGATAATGTCTCGCTCGCTAAGCCTAAGGTGGAAAAGGTAGTCGTGGACGAGTCGAGCCCCAAAATGGTCTATAAGCCTGGGCATCCTGATGCTAACGAGCAAGGGTTTGTTGCATATCCAAATATTAATGTGGTGAGCGAGATGACAGAACTTATGTCTGTAACGCGCGCCTATGAAGCTGCTGCAAACGCGATTCAAACTACGAAGCAGATTGAAGAGCGTGGAGCAAGTATTGCGGGTAGGTTTTAAAGAGAAGGGATAATAGATGGCGATTGAAAATTTATCATCACCAAACTTTGCACTTCGCTCTATTAAAGCGTATGAACAGGCACAAAAGGGTGGTGCTACTGAAGGCTTTGAGAAGGCAGGGAGTTCGGATAAGACTGGCAAGTCTCGAGATGGCTTTGCGAATATGCTCACCGATGCCATGAAGGAAGTAGACTCACTTCAGAAAGATGCTGATCATAAAATTGAAGGAATGGTTCTCGGGAAGGGTGTGCAAACCCATGAGGCAATGATTGCTCTCGAAAAAGCAGATATCGCCTTTAAGCTCATGAACAATATTCGAATGAGAATTACACGCGCATACGAAGAAGTAATGCGAACACAGGTATAGGTTTAAATAGTTTTTTTGAGGGGTTTTTGTGGCTTCAAGTTTTGATCCAAGTGCGATTCTTGCTCAGTTAACGGAAGGGTATATGAAGCTGCCACTAGTGCAGAAAATACTCTTTCCTGTATTACTTATTGCTTCTGTTTCTGGAATTATTTTTGTGTCTAAATGGGCGAACCGCCCTGAGTTTGTGACACTATTTTCTGATCTCGAGCCGGCAGATTCTGCGTCTGTGATAGAGCGCTTAAAAGATTTGAAAGTAAAATATCAGGTAGAAGGTGGTGGTACTATTATTACTATCTCACCGCCTTCAATGGTACATGAGCTGCGCATGACTCTAGCCGGTGAAGGGATAGTACAAGGTGGCAAAGTCGGACTTGAGATATTTGAAGCTTCGAATCTTGGTACAACAAGTTTCCAGGAGAGAGTGAAGTTTACGCGAGCAATTCAGGGAGAGCTAGAGAGAACCATAGAATCGCTTGACGCTGTCCATGCCGCACGTGTTCATATTGCTCAACCAGAGAAAAGTGTATTCGCTAATAAGTCGCAGCAGCCTACAGCATCGGTCATGCTACGTCTGTCTGGCAGAAGCGAGCTGATCTCTCAGCAGATAAAAGGAATAGCTCATCTTGTTGCGGGGAGTGTCGAAGGACTGCTACCAGAAAATGTTACCATTTTGGATGCGAATGGCTCTCTATTGACTACACCAGAAGATGAGACGGGTGATCAGCTACAGATGGAAGCAACCCGTCTTGCATATCAACGTGAGATAGAAAAAGGATTTGTTAGTCGAATTGAGCAAGTTCTCTCAACAGTATTAGGCCCTGGTAAAGCAATCGCGCGAGTCACAGCTGATATGGACTTCACTCAGAGTGAGCGCGAAGAGGAGACGTTTGATCCAGGAGGGAAGGTGCTTCGTTCAGAGCGGACAATGAATGAAGGGACAGGCACATCTCAGAGAGGAGGTGTTCCAGGGATTGTCTCAAATATGTCTAATCCATCGCCTAATACTCTTGATGGTCCAGGAGATAGCTCGAGCTCGCGAAACGAGGAAGTTCGAAACTATGAGGTATCACGCGCTGTCTCCCGAACCCGATCACCACAAGGAACGCTTACTCGACTTTCGGTTGCTGTAGTTGTGGATGGAACATATGACTCAGTAGTTGCAGAGGATGGAACTGAAACAAAAACGTTTCAACCACTTCCAAATCAGATGCTAGAGAAGATAGAGAATATCGTTAAAAGCGCTGTTGGGTATGATTCCGTTCGAGGCGATTCAATCACGGTTGAAAACATAGCCTTTAATGCGCAGAGCGATAGTTTCGTCGAGCAAATGGATGCGAAAGCTACCCAAGACATGATATTTAATGCGATTTTTCGTGCTGGGCCAGTTCTCTTTCTTATTCTCTTCTTCTTCATCATCGTACGACCACTTGTGCGGTTTATAATCACTCCAACAGAAGCAGAACTTGACCTTGAGCGTTTATTACCGACCGGATTAAAAGAACTTGAGCAAGAGCTTGACGCTGAACGTTCCAAGGCAGGTAAATTGCCAGAGATTGATCAGTCTGTGGATCTTGAGCAGCTTGAGGAACTTATGGCAGAGAACTCTCGGATTGTAAAAGAGAATCCACATCAGGCGGCACTTCTTATCCGCTACTGGTTAAATGACGGTCGTATCTAAGAGGAATAAGAATGACAACAGCTCAAAACCCCGAGCGTCAAGCAGACTATCAAGAAACGCCTTATGTCGATTCGTCGTGGGAAATGATCGACGAGATTGATGAGAATCCCCACTTTGAGCCACTTGAAATTGCCATTATTGAATCTGATGAGACTCGCTCAGATGCGATGTTTGCCGACTATGGAGGGCAGATCGATCAGCAGAAAAAAATCTTTGCACATAGTGTTACTGGATATGTTGAAGAGGAGAAATCTGTCGAATTGCAGCTGCGTGATGAGATTGATTCCCTAAAGGCAGTAATGGAGCAGAAAGTAGCTGAGGCACATGCAGCTGGCGTTGAGGAAGGGAAGCAGTATGGTCGCGAGGAGGCGATGCAAGAAGAGGTAATCGCTCAAAACAAAAGAAATGAGTCTATTGAAATAGTCCTAAAGGACCTGATACAGCAGTCGGAACGGACTCTACAAGAGCTAGAGAGCGATGCTGTCAAATTTTCTCTTGAGATTGCAAAGAAATTAGTCGGACAAGCAGTTGAGATTAATCCTGAGTATATTATTGAGATTGTGCGTGAGGCTTTATCGAAAGTTGGAAGTGCGCTCATAGAGCGTGTTCGCGTTAGTCCCCAGGACTTCGAGTTTATCGAGATCTTTGGCGTTAGGAAGATGCTCGATGATTCCGATCAGTCGTGGAATTTCGAGTCAGATGAGACCGTTCGTTCAGGTTGTGTGGTTGATACAAGTGCTGGTGAAATTGATTACCAATTAGAAGAGGCATGGCAGAGAATCGCTGAACAAGTGATGCGAGTTGTAAAATGAGCAGTGCATTTCAAAAAGCCTCATCGGTGCTTGACTTCACCAGTGCATGCGAAATGCGCGGAACAGTTACTGATGTAAGGGGTTTAATTATTGAAGGCACTGGGCCTTTTGTTTCCGTTGGTTCTACTGTTGATATTCGCTCCGGTAGTCATCTGATACAGGCGCAAGTGGTTGGCTTCAAAAAAGACCGCATACTGATTATGCCTTATGCAGAGCCCCAAGGTCTTGCTCCGGGCGCAACCATTACTTCCACTGGTCTTGAATCTCACGTTCCAGTGGGACCACATCTTTTAGGGAGAGTTATTGATGGAATGGGACGACCCCTCGATGGGAGGCCATTGGTGCCTGGAGGTGAGGCAGTCCCTATTCTAAGAGATCCTCCGAATCCGGTCTCACGTCGTCGGGTATCGGAGCCTTTCGACCTGGGTGTAAAGGCAATGAACGGATTTCTTACCATGGGAGAGGGGCAGAGGACCGGCATCATGGCGGGTTCTGGAGTCGGAAAATCCACGCTCCTTGGGATGATTGCGAAACATTCTAAGAGTGAGGTGAATGTTATTGGTCTTATTGGTGAGCGGGGAAGAGAGGTTCGAGAATTCATAGAGCGAGACCTTGGCGAGGAGGGATTAAAGCGTTCCGTTGTTGTTGTAGCAACGGGTAATGAATCAGCTTTGATGAGAATACGTGCCTCCTTGTATGCAACCGCTCTTGCTGAGTACTTCCGTGATCAGGAGAAGAAGGTAGTTCTTATGCTTGACTCTGTTACACGACTCGCGATGGCTCAGAGAGAGATTGGGCTGGCAATCGGTGAGCCGCCTAGTACGAGAGGTTATACGCCTTCCGTATTTTCTTTACTGCCAAAGTTGCTTGAGCGGGCTGGAACGACAGAAGGTCAGGGCTCTATTACTGCTCTCTACACGGTGCTGGTTGAAGGGGACGATATGAATGAACCCGTCGCAGATGCTGTACGAGGAATTCTAGATGGACATGTCGTGCTCAATCGAGATCTCGCATCCAAGGGGCATTTCCCAGCTATCGATGTGTTACAGAGTATCTCTCGAGTAATGAATGACATTGTTCCATCTCAATTTGTTGATATTGCTTCGGAGGCCCGAGATATTTTAGCTACGTATAAAGATACAGAAGACCTTATCACTATTGGAGCATACAAGGCTGGTCAGAATCCTCGTGTGGACCGAGCGGTTGGTGCTATTGATATGCTGAACAGTTTTCTTCGCCAAAAGCCTGACGAAAGGGTGTCACTTGAAGATGCATGTAAGAATCTTATAACAGTAGTTGAACAGGCGAATAAGAAGGTCAATGAACTCTATCAACGAGCGCAGGCAGAGCAGTCACAGAGTGCTCAGGAAAATGGATAGTGTAACATGCCGAAAAAATTCAAGTTTAGACTGCAGCGCGTTCTAGAGTACCGAAAGTTACTGAAAGATGGACTCCATAAGGCGCTGCTTGAGAAAAATCAGACAGTGAGCGATCTAGAGAAAAAAGAGGAACAGATCCTGCAATCTCTAAGTGAGGCGAAGATTACGTCGCCTGTTACCAGCGGTGAGCTGATGAGCTTACTCGGGAACTATATCACTCGGCTGAGAGGAGAGCTTGCTGTAAATGAAGAAAACTTACTAGTGGCGCGGAGGGATCAGCAAGAGGCTCTCATACAATACAGAGAGGCGGCAAAAGAAGAAGAAGTGCTGAAAAGACTAAAAGAGAAAAAGCTATCAGCATATACGGAGAAATATGAGAAAGAGGAAGCAAGTTTTCTTGATGAGATAGGCACCTTGAAGGGGAATATGCAGTTCGGAGAAAAATGATGAATGCAAAAAAGAAAAAACTGACGCGAGAAGATGCTGCAGAGCTTTACCGAGACCTTCATAAAACCATTGGCAGGATGAAAGAAGGGGGACAAAAAGGCGGCGGTGACGCACAAGTTGCAAAACAGATTGCTCAGGCAATCAGGGAGAGCATGAGAAGAGAGGATGCTACACGAGAGAGGTCTAAAATTATTACGGATGAGTCCTCGGCAGAAAGCATAACTCAACATAACTCCCGCGCCAGTCACAACTCTCGCTTTGCATTCGATCATTCAAGGCCGAATGGAGTTCAGAGTGCAGTGGCGTTAGTCGCCTTCTTCGTTCTTATGAAGATTTCTCTTGCTGCATTTGAGTATGCCGGAGTTTTTAATGTAAGCACAGCTCGTGCCTCTCTGCACCAAGAAGTTGCGCTGAGTTCTGTCCCGGCATTGCCAAGGTACTCAGAAGAGGAACTTTCGGTTTTAAAGCAGCTTGATATTCGACGTGTAGAGCTGCGTGAGCAGGAGTCGCAGATTGAACAGCAGGCTAGAGAGCTTTCGCTTAAAGAGCAGGAATTTGTTGTACGGCTGGCTGAATTGAGGGAGCTTACTGATCAGTTAAAGATATCTCGAGAAAAGAGTGCCGAAAGAAGGAATGGTCAGCTTGAACAGCTATCAAATGTTTATGGTTCAATGGATCCAAAAGAGTCGGCTCAATTAATAGAGCAGCTGGATGTTTCTATTGCGCTGGGCCTGCTTGAAAGAATGCCAGAGAAAAGGATCGGACAGATTTTATCACTTATGAGTGCTGAGCGAGCTTTGACGATCACAAGGATGTTAAGCAGAGGCGAATAAGCTGCCACTTCATGCGATGGTGATAGCGGGTGTTTATAGGCTGATTGCCGTTGGTGGATATCCAAACGGGGCGATTACAGTCAGGGAATTATAAGCATGTAATACCTGCTTATGCTGTTGCAGAAGAACGTAGCAATACGAATCCTTCTTTCTCTTTCTCTTTCTCTTTCTCTTTCTCTTTCTTTGGTAGGTGCCGCTATCATGAAATGGTCTTCTCGATATCATTTGCATGCGAAATGTCGCTATGAGGGTCTGGAAGGAGAGGAAGACTTCTCCACGTACTCGGTGAATTCACCTCTATGAGGCATTAATTGCCCCAATTGAGCGGACAATGTTCTCTTAACTACCTAATATCACATATGTTTATGTTTATCATTTTTTGGCGTACAGATTGCTCCCTATCTCCCAGCTGCAGATGCAGGTGTCTAGAAAGGGATAATTATGCCGAGTCCGATCTTGAAAAATCAGGGGATAGCGATTGAAAACACCCCTCCAGAAAAGCTTTCGCCATCGGCGAATAGACTGGGTCAAGCTGGAGCTGATGGTCTCTTGATGGCACAGTTCTCTCAGTTGCTTGATAAGATCTCGGTAGAACTAGAAAAGACTACAGATTTTAACACTTTACTGGCAAATCAGACTTCGACGTTAGCAAATTCAAAAAATAGTGCTCAAGAAGAAGAGTCCGCAAGATTTCAGCAGCAACAATCAGAAGTGAATACGTTCACAGCAGTCAAGTCTGAATCCGTTCAAAGCTCAGTAAAGCATTCAGATAATTCAGCACAAGAGAACAGCAATCGGACATCGTGCGAGCAAGACGCATCGACTGTTGATAAGACGGAGACAGTAGATGTTGCAGAGCAGGATAATTCAGAAGCAAAAGAAGACGCCAATCACGAGGCGCCCTCCGAGGAGATCCTCATTGAGACGCCAATCCCCGCTTCCTCAGAGAAGAGCGAAGACACAGAGGGAGCTATTCTGGCAGTAGGAGTTC
Organism: bacterium; assembly: GCA_009926305.1. Lineage (NCBI taxonomy): Bacteria > bacterium. The sequence goes on along the minus strand of RFPC01000017.1, from coordinate 19,402 downwards.
AACTCACCGCTGCTACATCGAACGAGGTCGTCATAGATGAGACGCCGCAACTCCCTGTATCACAGGGTTTGCCATCGCAAACAAAAATTCATGAGAGTCCTGCCGTACAAGAGAATGCTGCCGTACAAGAGAATGCTGTGGTGCAAGATGGACTGGTAGAATCCCGCTTTCAGCCAGGTGTAAAGGTTATAACAGGGGAACCATCAGGTGGTGCTCCAACTCAAAGTGAAAACCCCCAAGGAACGCCCCTGATACCAGAATTTCAATCTGTTACCGGAGAGGAGCTTCAGGTTGTTAAGGAAGTCACCAGTGCTATTCAACAGACTGCACTCAATCAACAGGTACAACAAGGGCAGCCTCGAGGAGAGGATCAGCTTGCAAAACTTGTAGAAGGTCTCCTTCAGGGAAAGAACGGTGAAGAGGCCGGCGCTCAACAAGTTATCTTGTCTCCTACATTTAAGCCGCAGAGTGAACTTTTTTCGTCTCTAGTTCAGTCAAGAATTTTATCAAATCCATCTGAGGCTAGCGTTTCACGAGGAGTTGAGCAGATGTCTAGCTTTACGAATTCAGGTGCTCAGCAAGGGCATAGCCAAACACTTAATGGCCAGGCACATGGCTCTGTAATCAATCTGAAAGCGGATAAGTCAGAGGCAGCAGCAAATAAGGAGTCCATGAAGGAATTATCAAAGGGGCAAGAGCTGAGAACCTTAAAAAAAGTAGAGGAAGCATTACGAGATGTAGCAAAATCACGGGATGGAAAATCAATTTCGTTGCGACTTGATCCACCATCTCTAGGAAGTGTGAGAGTGGAAGTCAGTATTCGAGATGGAGTTTTACATGCGCGTTTAGCAGCTGATAATGCACATGTTAACACCTTACTTCGTGATAAGGGCGCAGAGCTTCAACAAGTTCTTCGGGGACTTGGACTTGATGTAAATAATGTAAACGTTTCTGTTCAGGATGACGGCAGCCAACAAAATGCGAATGCCGATACATTTTCACAACAGCAAGAACAATTTGAGAGAGAATCGCGCGGGGAGACAGATGGATTCTCTGCTCACGACTCTGTTGCAGTAGTTGGTGAGCAGAAGAGCTCACAGATTTCTGACCACTGGGTAGCATAGGGAATAAAGGAAAAATGGCGACAATAAACGGACTAGGACAAGTAGCAGGTGATGCGCTAGGCGGAGCTGCCAGTAAGAAAGATAATCCTGAGATTATCGATCAGACCGAATTTCTTGAGCTTCTGGTAACACAGCTTCAGAACCAAGACCCACTAAATCCGATGCAAAATGAGGAATTTGCAGTACAGCTTGCACAGTTCACCCAGGTTGAGCAGTTAATCGGCATTAATGAAAAACTTGAGTCAGATAAGGGAAGTGACAGTTTTGGGTCACTTGTATCGTATCTTGGCCAAGAGGTATGGCTCGATTCAGATGTCGTCTCAGTATCGAATGGGAATGCGGGAGAGATAGCATTCCAGCTCGGTAATAACGCATCAAACGTACAGGTTGAGCTGGTTGATTCGGCTGGAATTGTTCAGCAAGTATTAAGTTTTGGGCCTCTGTCGAGCGGTTCGCATAGAATTCCTCTCGATGAAGTAACAGCGGCAAATGGCGATTATCAGGCAAGAGTAAAGGCCGTTTCGTCTGGAGGTGGTGAGATTGCCCCTGAAGTATCAGTAGCTGGTATTGTGAATGGATATATTCCAGGTCCGAATCCTACGCTTCTTGTTGGAGATCGAGAGGTTCTGACTTCTGAGATATCTCGAGTTCAGATTCCTAAGTAGTTTTATGTTTTTAAGTAGCCCAAAAGCTAAACGGGCTAGAGAAGAAATTTTGTTGTTTAGTTAGGTTAAAGGAGATTACACGTGAGCATCGTAAACGGACTATTCGCAGGTCGCGCAGGTATTTCAAGTCACGGTTCAGCTATCGCAGCTGTGGGTGATAATATTTCCAACTCGAGTACGATTGGTTACAAAGCAAGTCGTGCCGAGTTCAACGATCTGATTGCTGGAGGTCAAACTGCTGGAAGAACTATAGGTTCGGGTTCTCAGCTTGCAGGTGTGACCAGTAATTTTAGCCAAGGGACGCTCGAATTCACGAGTCGACCACTTGATCTCGCAATTGATGGCAATGGCTTTTTTGTAGTTGCTGATGGACCACAACGCTTCTATACCCGAGCTGGAAATTTCAGAACAGATGAGACTGGTAATCTTGTCGACCAAAATGGATACTCAGTGCTTGGGTTCCCCTCTAATGGAACGGGAGCACTTGCCCCTCTCAATTTGAACACTGCTGCATCGAGCGCAACCACTACATCCGCAGTAACGATTTCTGGGAATCTTGATGCAGGAAGTACAGATGCTATAGTCATAGGCCGCCTAACTGGCACGGCACCAAGTCTCCAAGCAACAAATGCAGGAACGGATGGAACCGCTAATACTCTCACTTTTGCTGACCTGTCTGACGCGGCTGCGTTTCAAACAGCTCTTGATGTGGTAGATTCTCTTGGAGAGGCGCATACCGTAACCGTATTTTTCTTCAAGAATCAGGCAAGTGCTAACTCTTGGACGGCTGCTGCTTACGTTAATAGTGAAGATGTAGATCCGCTTACTTCATTAGAGACTGGAGAGCCGAGATTCCTTGGATCATCAGCAATGACATTCAATGCAGACGGCTCTATTGCCTCAGGGAGTACCATTAACGCTACGAATATTCCGTGGAATAATGGATCAACTACAACTGGAGATATCGCTTTTGATTTTGCTCAATTCACACAGTTTGCAGCAAACTCGAATATTAACTCAATTAGCCAAAATGGGCAGGGGGTAGGAGCGGTTACCTCTGTAAGTATCTCTGGGAATGGAGAAATCTTCGCGCTTCTTGATAATGGTGAAAATACCGTTATCGGAACTATTGGTTTAGCAAACTTCGCGAATGAGGAGGGGCTTCAGAGAGTAGGTAGTAACCTCCTTGCACAGTCTAATGATTCAGGAGAGCCGATTCAAGGAAGTCCTAGCAGTGGAACGTTTGGTAATATCCAATCAGGTTCTTTAGAGCTATCAACAACTGATATTGCGACAGAGTTCGTTAAACTGATCACTCTACAAAGGGGATTCCAAGCAAATTCGAGAATTATTACATCAATTGATCAGTTGCTGAATGAAATTATTCAGCTCGCTTAGATAATTTTTACCTCACACCCAGGTGCCGTGGAAGAGATGGGGGTCTCTTCCACGGTATTTCTATATTCTATGAGGATAATTTTCTGAGTTCCTCAAAATTTAGGATGTTACGGATAGTGGTCTTTTGGCGGAAGATCCGTTAGATTTCATCATAATCAATTATTTTTTCTTAGACCCGATTGATTAATAATACAGCTGTTGGTGTACCAGCGGGGATAGAGACGCATGGGAGTTTTTTCAGATCAAGAACTTATTGATGGGGTGGTCAAGGGCGATATTCGAGCGATCGCGCGTTTTATAACGCTTGCTGAGAATCGTGTTCCACGAGCTCGACACCTTTTAACAAAACTCCCAAATCGTAAGAAAAGTGCGCATGTCATAGGGGTTACAGGTTCCCCCGGGGCAGGGAAATCAAGCCTTGTTGATCAGCTTGCCTATGAGTGGGCGTCTGAGGGAAAACGGGTAGCAGTTATAGCGATTGATCCCTCGAGTCCATTCTCTGGTGGTGCGGTATTGGGTGATAGAATACGGATGGTCTCTGCCTTAGCGAAGGATTCTGTATTTGTTCGAAGTATGGCAACTCGAGGAGCGCTTGGGGGTATTAGTCGTGGTACCCATGATGCCTTATTGATTCTGCAAAGTGCGCCTTTTGACGTAATTATCATTGAAACGGTTGGTGTAGGGCAGGCGGAGGTCGATATCGTTCGAAGTGCTGATACGTGTTGCGTAGTATTGGTCCCTGGGATGGGAGATAGTGTGCAGTCACTTAAGGCAGGAATCTTGGAGATAGCGGATCTCTTTATTATTAATAAAAGCGATCTGTTTGGTGCGGATATTCTCGAGAAAGACCTGCATGTCTTATTGAGTCTTGTTGAAGTTCAGCCAGATGGTTGGATTCCTCCGATTGTTAGAACGGTTGCCACTAAAAGTGAGGGAATAACTGCTGCAAGACAGTCGATGTCTGAGCACAAGAGTTGGCTTCATTCGAGCAAGCTGGGACAGCGTCGGGCCGCTGATCTCACGGAGCAGCGGCTACTTCAGTTGTTTCTGGATGATATTCGAGAAGAGATTGAGCTCTCGTGCCAGGATATTTTGAAAGACTCTGCGATTCAGCTCGTAAAAAGAGAAATAACCTTTCCTGAAGCGTTTGAGAGGCTCTATGCCACTTATCGGGATCAATCAAGTAAGAAGGAGAAAGGCTAAAGCCTGGTGAAGAGCTGGTTGAAACGACTTGCCTGTCCTGCCCATGGGCTGTCATACTCCTTAAAGTCAAAGGCTATCTGCAAAGGAAAATTTCTGTGATTACAGAAGAGGAGATCATAGCAGTCTTACAAACGATCGAAGATCCAGATTTGTTTTTGGATCTGTGGTTTCTAGGACTGATTTACGATATCCGAATTGATGAACGAACCGTTGAGATTGATATGACCTTTACTACACCGCTTTGCCCATCAGGCCCAACATTAGTGGAGCAGGTGCGTTCTGAAGTGTGTAAGCTTGAGGAGGTCGACGAGGTCGAAGTGCGAGTTGTTTTTGAACCTCCATGGAAGCCGAATGAGGAGGTAAAAGCTCTCATGGGTCTTGTTTAGTGAAATATCAAGAACGGTAAGGGGCAGATATCAAAGATGGAGCAACCAGAGCACATTGAGCTGATTGAGCTGGTAGAAAGATTTCTTAAATCAGAGATCACTACTGACTACCTCTATGCACGACTTGAGGACGAGGTCACATCTGATAGCACGCTTTGGGAAGAGATGCGGAAAATAGGATTTTTTGAGTTCTTTCAAGAATTATCGAAAGAAGATAATCCATTTTCTCTTCTGGGCAATGTGCAGCGTCAAACTGGAGAGTATCTCCTCCCTGAGTCTTTAGTTGAGAGTTTACTAACAGGCCCATTATTTTGCTCATTCCTTTCGAACGAGGACCACAATACGGCACTACTAGATTTTTTGGGCGAAGGATCTGTTGATGCCCTCAGGAACGGCCTAAAAACTGTGGCAATCATTCCCCCTTCCGAACAACAATTATCTGTTTCAAAAGATGGAGATACGTTTTTTATAGATGGGATTATGAATGGTGTAGTTCGTCGTTCAGATTGCATTGGATATCTCTGTTGCCTTGAAGACAGCGTATATCTTTTCCGAGAGAGTACAGATTTGAGTGATCTGTCACCGACGAAGTCGCTGGAGAGGATGCTTCCGAGAGGGAGGTATTCGGTTCCGAAGCAGAAAGCTCTTCCATGCAAGAATATATCGGGGCAAGAGTGGAAAGCTATTATTCGATTTCTTGTTGCAGCAGAGCTTCTGGGGATTGGAGAAAGAGTTCTCTCAATGACACGAGACTTCGTGAGTGAGAGAAGGCAGTTTGGGGTGCCTGTAGGATGCTTTCAGGGGGTTAGTCATGCGCTAGCCAATACGTATCTTCAAGTCCGTGAGCTTGAAGCGCTTATCTTTTTTCTTGGAAAGATGTTTGACAGAGGGGATAGACAACGGGAGTCCGTTGCGCTGGTAACGCTTTCCGCAGCCCTAGAACGTATTCCGGTTGTCGTCGAAAAGTGTATTCAACTCCATGGAGGAATCGGATTTACCTGGGAGTTTCCGTTACATTTGTTTCTTCGACGAGCTTGCATGTACCAGTCGCTTTATCGCCTTTCCCATGAAGAACGAGAGGAAATCTGCAGTGCGGCGAGCATTATGGAGCATTCTTCTCAGGAAACACGATGTTCTTAACAGGAGAATAAGAATGATAGCTCAGGATTTTCTTTTAGAGTCGGCAAGGTTGAAGCAGCAACTTGGTGAGAATGAGGGATTCTTACAGGCCTGGCAGCGGGCAGCCCAAGAAATTCAAGTGTCTGTTGAGAGTGGTGGAACGGTTTATATCTGTGGGAACGGTGGTTCTGCATGTGATGCAATGCACTTTCGGGAAGAACTCGTAGCTCGTTATAAGAGGGAGCGACCTGGAATTCGGGCTCATCATTTTATGGATGGAGCGACTTTGACGTGTTGGGGGAATGACTATGCGTATGACACCCTTTTTGAAAGGGAGGCTAAGACGTTTTTAAGGGAAAAAGATGTTCTCATTGCAATTTCAACCTCGGGAAAATCTAGGAATGTAATTAAAGCGGTAGAGGTTGCTAATGCACTCAATGCCCCGACGATTGGTCTACTTGGTAAGGATGGTGGAGAACTGGTAAATATGGTGAAGCACGCACTTGTCGTGCCTTCGCAAGAGACCGATCGAATTCAGGAAGTGCACATTACTCTCATCCATGCCTTCTGTGAGTTTTTGGAAAGGCCTAGCGCCTAAGCTGCTTTGCTGAGGAGCCAGTCTTCAACCCTGAGATGCCTTTTGATCATGCCAAGTTGCCGTTGGGTGAGTTGGACAAGCCCCCATTTTTTGAGATTCCTGTAAATTCTCAATGCGGAAATGAGCCATTTATTGTTATTCTACTCTTCGCTTTCTATTGAGTTTCTTTTTTGAGGTGAATGCTGTGCAGATATCCCTTTCCATTCATATTTTAGGAATCGTCTTTTGGGTTGGTGGCTTGGTTTGTCTCAGTAGAGTCTTGCGAGTCTACACCACCCATGAAAATCTGAGCTCGTCTCTTGGTCAGGGCGATCTGTATGCGGCGGTCAAGGCGCTCTGGAAGGGCTTTGTCCTTGGAGGTATGGTTGTCGTGCTCGTTACAGGAGTGGCCAATGTTGTATCGGGAGCAGGCAGCGTATATTTTCAGCAAGGATGGTTTCATACCAAGCTGACGTTAGTAGTTCTTCTGTTCGGATTAACAGTATTTTTATCGCAGCAGATGGCTCGATTAGGTCGGGGAGAGGTTCTCAAGCGTGCTCACTTGGGAATAATCCATGGAGTATCGAGTGCGGTGCTCCTTGCTATATTGCTCATAACCTATTTAGGGAGATTCTCGTAATGAAGGGATACTTAACTTGGCTAGCCAAATTTATTACAGGGGCAGTAGTCCTCGCATTTTGCATTCCATTTCTTTTAGCGGGACTTGTGGGCGCAATATCCGGTTCAGCCGTAAAAGCCCCGGTAAAATCGGCGAAGGGAGTTGCAGTAGTCGAAATTGAAGGGATGATAATCGATTCGAAGAAAATCCTCGAGGAACTCTATAAACATAGCGCCAATGATGATGTCCTTGGAATCGTTCTTGATATTAATTCACCTGGCGGAGCTGTTGGGCCATCGCAGGCCATTTATTCAACTGTTAGAGCATTAGCAGAGCGCAAGCCAACCATTGCAGTAATGGGCTCCGTTGCAGCTTCTGGAGGGCTCTATGCAGCATTAGGAGCTAAGAAAATCTTGGCTCAACCTGGGACATTAACAGGTTCTATCGGTGTAATCTTACAGTTGCCCAACTTCTCGAAAATTGCCGATCAGTATGGTTTTCAGATGATTACCATCAAGAGTGGCGAGCTCAAGGATGTCGGGAATTCGTTTCGCCCCATGACCAAGAGTGATAGGGATTTCTTGCAGGCATCAGTTGATAAAGTAAGAGAGGAGTTCGTGGATGCAGTTGTGTCGGGTCGTGGAATTGAGCGGGATGTCGTCGATTCCATTGGAGACGGGCGAATTATTCTTGGCTCGGAAGCCCTTGAGTATGGGATGATTGATGGGTATGGCACAATCTATGATGCCAGTCGAGAGATCTATGAAATGGCAGGAGTGCCACTTGATCAAGAAGCCATCCCAAATCTCATTTATGAGAAAGATCAATTCTCTCAATTGAAGAAGTTTTTTCGGGAAGGAGTTTTCGCAGACTTGCTAAATAGTATTTCCCCCAGACTCGAGTTGCGATAAGAGGGCCGCGTTGTCAGCATTCTTTGTGGCCTAAGATATTGGTTCTCGTGCAAGAATGAATGTCTTTCCCACTCTTGTACGTATAACCAACTCGTTTCTTTCGGGTCTCCTTTTCGTGAGCATGCCCGAGTACTTCTTAGGTAACAGGTACTTCTTAGGTAACAGTACGGCGTTGCCTGAAGATTAGTGAGTGAGGGACACAGGAATCCTCCTCTTGGGGGCTTACTTCTTAAGGCCGTCTAAAACAAACTGTACCGCTTGACTCGCCGATATTCTCTGTTGCTCGGTCGAGTCTCTATCTCGGATAGTGACTGTCTCATCTTCTAGTGTTTGGTGATCAACAGTGATGCAAAAGGGTGTGCCGATCTCATCGTGTTTTGCGTATCGTTTTCCAATAGACTGTTGGGCATCAAAGCGTGCGTTGATTCCCGACTGAAAGAACTCTAACGAAAGTTTCTCTGCTCTTTCTGGCAGCCCTTCCTTTTTTACAAGAGGGAGAATTGCGGCTTTGATCGGTGCAAGCCTTGGGTGAAGCTTCAGAACCTTTCGAATCTTATCATTTCCATCGGCATCTTTGCCTCCTTCTTCCGTATACGCATCGAGGAGATACACGAGGAGTCCTCTCGTTAAACCAGCAGAAGGCTCAATAACATATGGGATATACCGATATCCTGGTTTACCTGTTTCAGGGTCCTCTTTTTGCTGATCAAAGAAGTGCAACTTGCTGCCAGATTCTTCTGAGTGTTTTCGAAGGTCATAGTCTGTTCGTGATGCGATGCCTTCCAGCTCATCCCAGCCCCACGGATAAGCATATTCGATGTCATAGCAAGCTGAGGCATAATGAGCCAGCTCATCAGCTTCATGCGGTCTCAGGCGAAAATTCTCAGTTGAATTAGCAAATGTTTGCCACCATTGCATGCGAGCTTTTGACCAGTAGTCAAGCCAGTCGCCTTCAGTGCCAGGTTCTACGAAGAACTCAAGCTCCATCTGCTCAAATTCACAGGTTCGAAAAATAAACTTCTCAGTGATAATCTCATTCCGAAAAGCTTTTCCTATTTGTGCGATCCCAAATGGAATCTTCATTCCCAAGCTCTGTTGTACATTCTGATATTGAACAAATATTGCCTGGGCGGTCTCTGGGCGCAGGTAAATTGCTGATGGTTGCAGGGCTTCTTCAACCGTCTTTCGAATCTCCTTGGCATTCATTCGTCCATGCACAATTTTCTTTATTGCTTTATCTAGCGGATCTACTGGTCCAATAGACGTACGAAACATAAGATTGAATTGACGTTCGGCCGAAAGGTTCGGACAATTACAGAGAGGACAGATATATCCGCGGTCACTGACCGTTCCTTGAAGCTCATCGCCGTCGGACTTCCCGCCTGCTCGGAAAGTTACAGGAGATTCAGGAGGCAGTGTCGGAGCTTTGTCAGCGCGGAAACGACCGCCGCAGTTCAAGCAGTCTACTAAGGGGTCAGAGAATTCCGCCAAGTGACCACTTGCCTTCCAGACCCTTGGATGCATGAAGATAGCAGCATCAAGCCCAACAACATCTTCTCGGGCATGAACCATCGACTCCCACCAGCAGTTCGAAATATTTCGCTTAAGCTCAACTCCTAATGGGCCGTAGTCGTAGGCACTTTTTAGTCCCCCATAAATCTCACTACTCTGAAATATAAACCCTCTTCTTTTGGCAAGAGATACGACTTTGTTCAGTAGGTCTTCGGACACTTTTGCTCCTGATGGATTATTCAGCCTTTCTCCAGTCGCTTTTCGCACGGAGAAACCTGAGTTGGATGCACTTATGAGTAGCACAGAGAACAAAATATTCTATTTGTCTTCTCCACGCCACTATCTCTATCGTATAGACTGTCTGTTGTCGTTTCTATTGTCTAGATACATATATGTACGTGTTTCGAGCTAACCCTATCTGAGAGCTTACGAGACCCTCTGTGGCTCCTCTATCCGTTACAGCGAGTTTAGGCACAATGTCTCGTAGCGAGTTGTGTCCCAGAATCCTGTTCCCCTTGAACCTCTCGATAGAGGGTGTCTCGTTCGATGGGAATCCGATTTGTGCTAACGATTATTCTCTGAATATCCTCTATGGTGAGTTTCTGAGGAGAGTCTGAGCCTGCCATGTGATAGATTTTTTCTTCCGTTACGGTTCCATCAAAGTCATTCGCTCCAAAGTGTTGGGCAATTTGTGCGGTCTTAATACCCAGCATAACCCAGTAAGCCTTAATATGCGGGATGTTGTTGAGAAGGATCCGACTTAAGGCCATTATTCGGAGATCATCACTACCAGTAGGAGCGGGTAAACGTTCCATTCGGTTTCCCTCATTATGAAAAGCAAGGGGAATGAAGGTCTGAAAACCTCCTGTTTCTTCTTGAAGTGTTCGCAGCTGAATCAAGTGCTCAACAATCTCTTGTGGCCGTTCGACTGTCCCATAAAGCATCGTACAGTTTGACCGCAGTCCGAGGCGATGAGCGGTGCGATGAACTTCTAGCCACTGTTCCGCAGATGCTTTGTCGCGACAGATCTTTTTTCGTACTCTCGCAGAAAAAATCTCAGCACCTCCCCCTGGGAGAGAGCCAAGCCCGGCAGCGATAAGGCTCTGTATTATACTTTCGTAGGATAAGCCGAATTGTTCATGAAAATGGTGAATTTCGACGGCAGTGAACGCCTTAATATGCAGTTTAGGAAATTCTGCTCTGATCATTTTTAGGAGTTCACAATAGTATTCAAATGGAAGATCAGGATTATTTCCATTAACAATGTGAATCTCTGTCATTCCCGGCCGATACCGTTCTGTAATCCATCGCTTGGCAGTGTGAAGATCCATGGTATATGCCTGTGGCATTCCCGTTTTTAGTCTGGCAAAAGAACAGAATAGACAGTCTGATTTACATACATTTGTCGAGTTTAGATGGAGATTCCAATTGTAATACGTTCTATCTCCATGTAATTTTTCTCGAATTTCGTTTGCTAATTGGCCTAGCTGGAGAAGAGTTGCAGATGAGTAAAGCCATACTCCTTCTTCAGCATTCAGGGGCAATTGATCATTAAGTATTTTCCGACGTATTTCTGAAAATTGCATTTTATCTCGCAAAGATATTAGTTGATGGTTAGTCGTGTTTTCATGTCCTTTCAACTTTCTTTTTCAAAATCTCGATCTTTTCTTGGATGTCAGAACCTGATTCACCAAGATCTTTTGCCCGCTGAAATGCAATAAGTGAATTTTTCCACTCCTTTTGAAGTTCATACGCAGACCCGAGAGATACATAGAGTTGCGGCGATGGTTGTAATTGTAGAGCTCTTTTAGCGCTACTGACTGCTTTTTGGGGTTGATTCGTAGCAAGATAAAGATTGACCAAATTTGACAGGTATTCAATATTTTCAGGTTCCTGCTCTATCGCTACTAAATACAGCTCAATAGCCTTGGTCAGATCGTTACCGAGGGAATAGACAGTCCCGAGGCGCGCAGGGACTTTAGGGAGTGAGTTGTCGAGTTCGAGCGCACGCTCGTATGCCGTCTTTGCTTTTTTTATCTCTTTTTGAGTGAAGTAGGCGTCTCCTAGTCTCGCGAACAGTCCCGCGTCGTTCTTTGCAAGATTTGAATGCTTCTCCAAGAGAGTAGTCGCTTCCCTCAGTTTGCCGACTTGGATAAGGACGCTGCCAAGGTTAAAGATAGCCGACAGATTCTGAGAATCCAGTGAGACCGCTTGGCGAAGAAGTTCTTCTGCTTCTTGAAAGTTCGCTTCTTGCGCTAGCGCAGCTCCACGCTCGTTCAGTTCAGCCGACTTTTGCGAGATGTGCGAACTGGGTACGTCAGTTTTGACGTCCTCGGTTTGTGGAGCAGCGAGAGCAAAATCTACTGGAGTGATGCCAAGCATGGTGATGACGAAAAAGACGGAGAGAACATTACAGAACACAGAAAAAGCAGGAGCGAAGATTGAGTGCTTCCATAGGCACGGCATGCGTACGTTGCTGAATTTCAGGGGTGTTCGTCTTAGAGGTTGGGCAGTCTCAAGAATTGCTATTGGGGAATACTGAATTTGAGGGGACAGAGCATGATTCGTTTTACGTTGGTGTCTGAGCATCGTTCCTCTCGTGCATAAAGTATTGTCGTTTGTAAAATCTATCTACGACGTGAATGTTCAGGTGGCTATAGACCTAATCTTTTCTTTCGATAAGTCCAGGGAAAGGGTAGCTTGCCGGATTTCAGAACTCAAGAGCAAACCAGTATGCAAAGACCTAAAACAAAAGTCTTTTGTCCATATGAATACTGTAACGGTGATGGTGTGGGAATGAAGACCTCGGGTACAAACAGGGGAATAAGGATATAAACGAGGATGAGAAGGCCGTGAATTATTGACATCGTTGCTTAAGGTATATGGAATAGAGAAATTGCAATATATGTCATGGGAAATGAGCAAGTGAAAATACAAGTAGTTGGTCAGGACGTACAGGATATGTTTGGCTCGATAGCGACTCGATACGATGTTGCTAATTCTTGCTTGAGTCTTGGCATTCACAAATGGTGGAGAAAGAAACTCGCGAAGCAGTGGAGGCAGTTCCCTGTTGATGGGCCGGTTCTCGATCTTTGTAGTGGTACGGGCGATGTGCTCTTTGAGTTGGAAAATAGCTTTCCAATGTGTATCGGAGCTGACTTCTGTCTTCCTATGTTAGAACAAGGGAAGAAGAGGCGGAGTAGGAGTTTATTCCTTCAGGCTGATGCCCAGTGCCTTCCTTTTTCAGACGAAACCTTTGCTCTTCTCACGGTCTCATTTGGAGTGAGGAATATAGAAAATTTGCAGCTTGGATTACAGGAAATGTATCGGGTGCTCAAGCCCGGGGGACATCTCCTTATCATGGAATTTGGTCAGCCTAAAAATAAAATATGGAATGCTCTTTTTTCCTTCTACAGTTTCCAAGTCATGCCCTTGTTAGGAGGCTTGCTGACTGGGAATAGGGCAGCCTATGAATATCTTCCGAGAACAAGTAGACATTTCCCCTGTGAGGCTGAGTTTGTTGCGGAGCTGGAAAGAGCGCACTTTCAACGTTGCTCATCACAGTCGCTTACAGGTGGCGTGGCCTACATTTACCATGGCCAGAAAGAGGCCGTATCTTGTTGAACTTTCTCAGTATCGGTTTGTTTCAGGGGGTGTTTCCTCAAGCTGGGGGGACGATTTTTCGACAAATTTCCGTTAGGGAATCGTGGATATCATCGACTACCCACAAGAAGTGACTTTGCATTGCTGGCAGGTTACAATAGAACACGCGGTAGAGATCCCGACAGAGCTCGGAATACAAAGGAGAGTAACGTGCAGGAAGCGCCTCAGAAGAACTGGATTGTGGGAATTACTGGCGCCAGCGGGATGCCATACGCCCTTACCTTGATTGATCATCTTGAGCAGTGTTGTGACGAGGTGCACGTAGTCTTTTCCGAAGCAGCTTTCAGGGTTCTGCATGAAGAGCAGAATGTAAAGTTAAAGTCATCTCGGCTCTCTGCTGAAACGCTGATTGGAAGACCCAGTGATCAGATCTTCTTTTATGACAATAAAGATATTGGTGCAGCAATCGCTTCAGGGTCCTTCTTGACGGAGGGCATGGTTATAGTTCCCTGTTCGATGGGGACCTTGGGAGCTGTGGCAAATGGGTTGTGTCAAAATCTGATTCATCGAGCAGCGGATGTAGTTCTGAAGGAAGGAAGGCGCTTGGTAATCGTTCCGAGGGAAACGCCTCTTTCCTCACTGCACTTGGAAAATATGTTGCGACTCTCCAAGATGCAAACCCGGATCGTTCCAGCGATGCCAGGGTTCTATCAGCGTCCGGAGTGTATCCAGGATCTCGTGGATATGATGGTGATGAAAATCCTCGATCAAATGGGTCTGCACCGAGAGCTCGTTCCTCGGTGGGGCCGAGATAAGGGTGATGACAAGGATTCTGGGGGTCGGCGTACGTTGAGCAGTAGTAAATCTTTGAATCTGGTCTCTTTACCATCAACTCATGACTGAAGCATTTTCCTCTGCCCTACCCGTGCGGCTAAAAACATGGGGCAGTTTTGTAAAGTTCTCGCACACGGTGTTCGCTTTGCCGTTTGCTTTGGGGATGGGGGTGGTTTGTTCCAAGACAACGAATGTCTCCATCGGGCAAATCTTATGGATTGTATGGTGTGTAATAGCAGCTCGAACATCTGCAATGGCCTTTAATCGAATAGCAGATCAAAAATGGGATGCTCTTAATCCAAGAACCTCGAATCGAGAGCTGCCCTCAGGTGCGATCAAGAGAAATGAAGCTCTGCTGCTCTGGTTCTTAGCTGGCATCGGCTTTCTTTTTGGCTCTTGGCAGCTCGGAAGCCATTGTTTCATTCTTGCTCCGATCGTACTCGCCATTGTCTGCGGGTATTCATTGATTAAACGGTTTAGCAGATTCAGCCACTTTTTCTTAGGCTTCGCACTTGCATGTGCTCCTGGTGGTGTTTGGTTTGCTCTGATAGGGAGCCTGACATACGAGCCACTCGTTTTGATGGCAGCCGTGCTGTTTTGGGTGGCGGGATTTGATATTATTTATTCCTGTCAAGATGCACAGTTTGATCGTTCTGTCGGACTTTTTTCGATTCCTTCTGCGATGGGAATAGGATCCGCTCTCCGTATCGCTAGGATCGCTCATGTAATTTCTTGGGTCTTACTCATTATTTTCGGAATGGCAGCTGAATTGCACTCTCCATACTACATTTTGATGGGTGTGTTTGGAGTTTTTTTACTTCGGCAAAATATGATTATTCATGAAAAAACATTACATAGAGCGGATAATGTCTTTTTCACTCAGAATGGTCTCGCAAGCATCACTTTTTTAATCGCAACTCTTGTTGAGAGCCTGCTATCCTAGAACGTATATTGTACGCTAATACGTGAGTGCCGCTGAAGCCACTCGTTTACCTCGTTATCTCGTGGTGGCGGCATGCTACGCCGTCAACGGTGAAGTATTATGATAAAGAAAGCTTATCACGCTCTTTTGGAAAAAGATCTCCTGCTCGTAGGTGCGGGTCACGCTCATTGTTTGGCTCTTCGAATGTTGGGGATGAAGCCATTGCCGTCGGTCAGGGTTACGATTGTTTCAGACTCTTGCTATGCGCCCTACAGCGGAATGTTGCCATCTCTTATCGCGAGAAGGATTCCGTTCTCTGATGCTCATATTGATGTTCCACGGTTGGCTGACTGGGCAGGTGCTGTGTTTATACAAGGTGATGTTTCCAGAATTAATCCTGATAAAAAAGAAGTTGAGCTATCTTCTGGTAGAATATTACGTGGAGACATCATCAGCTTGAATGTTGGAGTTCATTCACCCGTATTTAATGCAGGGCACGATGCTGAGACGCTTTGTAGTGTTAAGCCTGTTCAGCAATTTATGCGCTGGCTTGCAGTAATGGAGGAAGAGAAGAAGGGGCAGATTTTCCAGTTAGCCATAATAGGAGGTGGAGTAGCTGCTATTGAGTTAGCTCTAGCATTGGATACGCGTTTTGAAGGGAAAGCTCAAATTATTTGCCTAGAGCGAAGTGATAGTTTTTTACGAGAGTTGCCGCAGCGTGCGCGGGCCAGCGTGTTGAATGTCTTACGTATGAGAGGTATTCAAACGAGGACTCACTTCGAGGTCAAACAGATTACAGATAGAATCATTACATCCACTGATGGCGAGAGTCTTTCCTGTTGTAAGGTTATTTCAGCAGCAGGAGCATCTCTGCCGGAATGGCTAGTCCGTAGTGGTTTAGCTATTTCCCCCCGCGGATTTCTTGATGTTGAAAATACGCTTCAAAGCGCGTCTCACCCAGATATATTCGCCTTGGGTGATATCGCGGACATAAGAGGTATGGAAAGACCCAAGTCGGGTATTTTTGCAGTTCGCCAAGCAAGACCATTCGTACTGAACCTGAGAAGGAAGCTCAGGAAAAAATCTCTGAAGTCGATTTATCTTCAAAAAAGGTTTTTGAAAATTATTGGGACAGACAAAGAGGAAGCTCTCTTTGTGAGGGGAACGCTCTCTTTTATAGGGCGATGGCCACGAGTGTTAAAAGATATAATTGATGGTCGATTTATACGTCAATTCCATCGCTTACCGATTATGAACCGAGGGGTGTTCGGATCGGTTTTCAGTCGCAAGGGTTCAGAAGAGATGTATTGCAAGGGTTGTGGCGGAAAAGTCGGAAGAGAGCAATTATGCATAAATCTTCAAGCACCGCTTTCAGACTCTTCTCGGATATCAGTGAAAGGGAATCAAGAGCTTGTTCAGAGTGTAGACTTTTTTACACCCTTTACCAAGGATCCTTACTCGAATGCACAATTCGCATTCCATCATGCTGCGGCAGACCTACTCGTAGAAAAGGTTAAACCTCAAAATGCGCATGCCCTGTTAATGCTTCCACGAGCGGTTGAAGATGTCGAGGAGAGATTGCTCGAGCAATTTATGTCCGGGAGTAGGTTGGCTGCCCAGCAGTACGGAAGTCTGATTGTGGGTGGGCATAGTGCTGTGGGAGACTCTGAGCTTACTGGTTTTGAGGTAAGTGCTATACGAGAGAAAGTCCCGCAAGCGCTTTGTGACGTGGGTGCGTCCTTTGACATCATCATCAGTAGAAGAGTCGGTCTTGGTACGTTACTAGCAGGTTATGCAAGAGGCTTCGGATCGGGTTGTACTCTTGAGCTCATGAAGAAAGAGCTTTTGCAGAGTCAGTTGAAACTTCTCCCTATTCTTCAAGAAAAATCAGTCCTATTTGCTACGGACGTTACTGGTTTTGGCTTGCTGGGGCATTTACTCAACAAAATTGCCAAACTCCCAGTACATGTAACGCTGCTTCCCGATCATATTCCCCTCTATCCAGGGGTCCGAACACTTTGCCAAATTGGGATAAGAAGTTCGTTATATCAATCGAATTTGCAGAGTATCCTAAGCCAGCATACAACGCTTGAAGCAGTTCGTCGCTATCCTTGGCTAATTGATCCTCAAACAACAGGGCCAATTCTTTTTGGTATTGCGTCCGATAATACAAAGGCAACGCTTCATAAGATGAGAAAATCAGGTTTTCCATTTGCAAGAGTTATTGGTCAGATAGAGGGTAGTCAGAATGGCTTTCGCCTATCCCTAGCACCTCATTTCTCAGTAAATGAACGCGTCTGAGCCAGCCCTTTAAGAAAATTGACAGTGATGGTTTCCTTTGGCAGAGCGCTTTATAAAACTCTTCCCTCTTTCTTAGAAAACGATTGAGGAGTGAATGTGGACAAGCATCCTTAATGAATTTGAGAGTTATCGGACCTACCCTTCCATCAGGCTCTATGCCGAGCACCTCTTGAAGTAATTGAATTGCTCTGCGAGGTCCCGTATGCACGGCTGTATCAAAAAGAGCGATGGCAATTTCCTTTGTAAAACGATGTGCATGGCTAGCGAGATAATAATCTTCGAAGTAGAGATTCTGAATTTCACACGGACGAATAGCGGTTACGGAGCGTATCGGACGTCCCCATTTTTTGTTCCAGGCATCGTAACTTTTCTGTGTTATCCCAAAAGCAGTCGCATTTCCTTCGGCATTTCCTGGGTCTCTGGGGTCGTAAGATATTCCCCCCTCCGACTTGAGAGTGAAGTGAAGAGCATCGAGAAATACTTGAAGAGCGTCTTGTTGGTCCCTTGAAGTGGGAGATAAACAACGAGGTAGACTCATATGCATGATCATTACCTATTCAAATCAAATATGGGTTTCTATCAGTTAATATTCGGCAATTTGAATAGAATGTTGTTTTATATGAGCCCGTGATGGGAACAGAAGAGGATGTTGGTAACTTGCTGATTTGTTGAAGGAACTTCATGGGGATCTTCAGGCATTCTAAATGATAGGAACCGACACACTCTCTCTTGTCATCAAACATTTCGAAAAAGGGGTCTGGTATTCAGTGAAAGCCACCGAGTTTCCTCTTTGTCGTGTGTTATTTGGAAGTGTCTGGAGAGCTCAGTGATGGAAGTGTTTGGTTGGATAGATAAGCTTCGGAAGTTGCAGCGCAGACCTCTAAGGACTTCGTCCGACACCCTGCCACGATGGGGAGGGGATAGCGAACGTTTGAGACAAGAGCAACTACGAAGAGTTTTACGCCTGCATGTCGCTGATTTGATTGCTACTCGTTCGAATGAACAGTGCTTACCGGAACTCCGGAACTCATTTTCCCTCTCTCAAGACACTGTTCGTCAGTCTGTCTCTCAATCAACACCCTTCAAGAAGAAAAGAGAGGTGGCGAGCCATCCTGTTCTCAAAGCTGATGTGTGAGGCGCTTCTCTTTTTATGGTGATGAAGTAGGGCTATCGAACCATGTACCGACATGCCAGTTTGTAGAAATCTGATTCGAGATCGACGGTTCTTCCTCTCACTGTTCCATTCGCGACAAACTGTTCAAGTGGAACGAAAAAAAGCTTCTCAAACTCTCTTGTGACCATGAAGGCACCCTCCTGAGAAGAAAGAGCCTGTATAGCTCCATACCCCAGAATACGTGCATATTCGATATCGGCTGCTATAGGTCTCGCACATCTTAGTTCATATCCGACGGTCTTATGCTTAATTTCAATTTCTGTGATTCCTTCAGACTCTAGCTGGTTTCGGATAAGCGGAAGAAGCACATCTCCTAGTTCAATCTCTGAGTAGGTAATTCGACCGAGTTCGTCTCGGAGATCTTCATCCAAAAGCTCTGAGCTTTCCGGTCTAAGACAATCAAGGAGTCCCTCCGCGAGAAGAATGACCCCATAATTTTTCCCAGCCATATTTTGTGCTTTTATGGTAGACACAATTCTCTTGGCAAATTCTGCTGGTTCGTGCGCACCGCGAGAATACTCTTCTGGAATAAGTGCAAGAGATGCGCCTGACGCTAAACCAATTCCCAAGGTCAGAAAGCCTGCTTGTCTTCCCATAGTTTCCACAAGATACCATCGCCTGCAGGTTTTTGCATCGACGATCAACGTGTCTACTATTTGGGTTCCGACGGTACGTGCTGTTTCGAATCCAAATGTTCTTTTTCCACCGGGAAGGGGAATATCATTATCAATAGTTTTTGGAACGTGCGCGATGCGCATAGTGGGCATCTTTTGATGAATAATGTGGCTAAGGGTGGCCGTGCCCTCCCCACCAATCATAACGAGCCCCTCGATATGAAGTTTTTTCAATATCTCAACAAACCTTTCTTCATTCTCTTTTTTAGAAAAGGGATTAAATCGAGAGGTGCCAAGTAGAGAGCCGCCTTGATTATATATTCTCGAAATGCCATCAACCTCCAGCGGCATGAAGGCATCAGCGCCATCTTTCAGACATCCCCGCAGGCCGCCATTAACGCCATATACCTGCATCCCTCTTCCATGAGCCTCTATCGTAG
>RFPC01000016.1 GCA_009926305.1 bacterium | reverse complement strand
CAGCAAAAGAAAATGTGATGATGCCGCTTCTGATAAAAGGTGAGAACGAAAGAGATGCTGCGGAAACAGCAGATAGTCTTCTGGAAAGAGTGGATGTAGCAAATAGGGGTGAACACCGTCCATCAGAACTTTCAGGCGGCGAACAGCAGCGTGTGGCTATTGCGCGTGCAGTTGTAGCGAAACCCCAACTTCTGCTGGCTGACGAACCAACGGGCAATCTTGACCCCAAGAATTCTCAATCAGTGACCGAACTCCTCTCACAACTCGTGACTGAATATGGTGGGACTTTAATCGTAGTGACTCATAGTGCTGACTTATCGACTAGCATGGATGTTGAATATGTCATGAGCTCAGGAGGAGCACTTTCTCTCAAGGCATAGCCATCCCTTTGTAGGGGAACCTCTCTGCCAGCTTCTAAAACCGCGTTCCTGACATAGCCCCCTCCCTTAAAGCCAATAATACTTGAGCTCCCAAATGGCTCAAAACCCGTGAATATACTGAATAGCTTGAGAGTTTTCTCCCTGAAGGGTATGACAAGGATCACGCAAATTGATGGGGAGGGGGATGAATACCCGAGAATCTAAAACTCAAGGGCAAATCGGCCGGCGGAGATATGCGCGTTCGTTTTCATTGGCTGCTGTTTCATTGGCTGCTGTGCTCAACGTAGTACTGGTTTCTCTACTCCCACTATCTCTCTTAGCACAAGAGTTTTCGAATCAAGGAAATGCATCAACGACCCTTCGCTTTCAACATATCGAACTGAGAGGTATGCAGCGAATTGATGAGGAAGCAATTCGATCACAAATTACGATCCAGTCAGGAATCTCGAAACGAAGTGATATTTCTCAACAAATCAAAAGCTTATACGAGACTGGCTTCTTCGACCAAGTGAGTGCGGGACTAGAAAGAAGCACCTCTGGTGAACGTGTACTCGTATTTTCCTTCTCGGAGAAGCCAGTAGTAAGAAAGGTGTTCATTCAAGGGAATATGGAGATCGACGAAAAAGATCTGGTTCCCGTATTCGACTTCGAACAGAGGCGATTTTTGGATGCTGCTGTTATCCGACACTTGATTCGACAGGCAAAGGCTTTCTATCAGTCCCGCGGCTTCTTTCGAGCAGACTTTGACTACTCAATCGCTCCAGTGGGCGATAATCAGGTTGACGTTACCTTTCAAGTCACCGAAGGAAAGAGATTAAAAATTCGTTCGGTCACTTTTCGCGGACTCAGCCAGATCGAGGAAAGTGATCTCAGGGATGTAATGCAAACATCTCGCTATAAATGGTGGAACTCCTGGCTCTTCGGTTCAGGACGCCTGAGCGAAGAGCTCTTGAAAAATGATAGGATACTCATCCGACAATACTTTCTGAACCATGGATACCTCGATGGAACGGTCAGTGAGCCTTCCGTAGAGGTTCAGGATGACGGGATTCATATCTCTTTCGATATAGAAGAGGGGCAGGTTTATTCGATCTCTGCAGTCTCGGCGAAAGGAGATCTCATCGACGGTTCTGTTGCAGCAACTGTAGAAGGAGTGCGACTTGGTATAGGGGATACTTTTTCCTCAGAAGCGATGCGCGGGGATGTATTTCAAATTACTGAAAAGTTCAGTGATCGAGGATATGCGTTCGCCAACGTTGTTCCTGATACCCGAATTAATCCTTCAGAAAGGACTGTTGAAGTCGTGTATCAAATTGACAAAGGAAAGCAGGTATCCGTTGACAAGGTAAAAATCAAGGGCAATACGAAGACCTATGATAATGTAATTCGAAGAGAGATTCGGCTGATAGAGGGAGAGACGTACTCGAGTAAAAAGTTGAAGAGAAGTGAACAACTTCTCAGGAGGCTTGGTTATTTTGAAGAGGTCGATATCTCAACCGATACGATCGAAGGCAGCGATGACCAAGTCGATTTAACGGTTAACGTTAGAGAAGCAGCGACTGGAACTTTTAGCGCAGGAGCTGGATTTTCTAGCGGTCAAGGCGCTCTATTTAATGCTCGCTTATCTGAAAACAATGTCTTTGGTTCGGGAAAGGCAATAACGCTCAATGCGGACCTGGGCGCCCAACGTGAGAACTTCATTTTCTCGTACCGAGATAGAAGATTCCATGACTCATATTGGATTTTTGGTACTGAACTCAGTTTCACAGAAAGGGAATTCATCGACTTCGATCGGCAGATCAATGGCGGAAGCCTCTCTCTCGGATATCCGTTGGAGGAGTTCTTTGGAGAATGGTCTCAAGATATAAATTTCTCAATGCAATATGAATATCTTGAAGTAGAGATTTCCAATGTTGATCCTGCAGATGCGGCTCAGTTCGTTATTGATTCAGAAGGACGCTCTACTGCGTCTGGCATTACTCCGCAGTTATTTCGAAATACCATCAATAATCCCCTAAATCCAACAAATGGATCACGTCAGAGATTGTCATTGGAGCTAACGGGACTAGGGGGCACTGAGGAGTACTACCTTTTTTCCTTTAGAAATCAGTTTTACCGTCCACTGACCAGCTTTGAAAATGGAACATCGGTAGTTCTTGGCTGGAGAACACGATTCGGTTACGGCGAAACGTTTGATAAGAATGACCAGTTGCCGCTATTTCGACGGTTCTTTCCCGGAGGCATTAATTCGGTAAGAGGATTTCAAGCGAGAACACTTGGTCCCAAGGACGCTGATGGCAATGAGTACGGGGGAAGCAAAGAAGTCGTGAATAGTCTTGAGATCATTTTCCCGGTCCTGACATCTGCCGGTCTTAACGGAGTGCTCTTCCACGACATCGGGCAAGCCTTTGATGACAATCAGTCCCTAGACTTTGGAGCTTTGCGCCAGGCGTATGGATTTGGCGTACGATGGAGTTCACCGATGGGGCCTATTCGAGTTGAATTCGGATTTCCGCTTGATAAAGAGGATGGCGAGGACGGAATGGTAACCCTCTTTTCTTTCGGTGCGCCGCTATAACCCTTGGAGCAAACAGCAGATTCCCCCAATACTTCTAAATTGGCGCTTGGTTGTCTCTATCGTGAACTTTCTTTATAGTCTACCTGACTCGAAGTAGGGTTAAAGAAAGAGAGAGGGAGTGAAATCGCATGGGTAGTTCAGGAAATATACTTCAAACCTTGTATGTAAGAGCGAAAATAGCACTTACCTTCATTTTCCTCATACCTATCCTTCCCATAGAGAAAACTGCTCTCGCTATTGCCGAAGAGATCTTTGTGGTGAGCATTCAAGATGTGATCTCAAAGAGTGAGGCGGGGAAAGCACTTCGAAAGAAAATGGAAAGTGAGGCTCTTGAGCGCCGCTCTGAATTGGAAAGAATTTCAGAAGAAATTCGTGCTGACGAAGAAAAGCTCCAAAAACAGTCCTCTCTTCTTTCTCCAGATGCTCTACAGGAGAAAAAAGATGGCATTGTCCTCCGACAAAAAGAGCTTGCTCGAAAAGTGCAAGATGAAAAAGAATTACTGGGACGCAAGAGTAATCAGCAAATCGCAAAGCTCGTGGAGAAGATTCGCGAGATTATCCCGCAGTGTGTCGAGGGAAATGCCACAGCAATTGTCATGGAGAAGGATCCGCAGGTAGTGGTTTATGCGGCTCCGAATAGAGATATTACAGATAAACTTATAAAGCTATTGAATGAACAGGTTATGTCTTTGTAGTCTGAATAAGCGGTAAGTTGCATAGCTCAGCGGGCGGCTCGTCACCGTGAAGATAGGAGGAGAAGTGGAAGTGGCAGAACAACAATCACAGGAAATAGAATCTCAGGCACATGCTGGAGAGACGGTCTTGGATGTAAATGATATTAAGAAATTAATACCCCATCGATATCCCTTTCTATTTGTTGATAGGGTCGTGGAGTTGGAGCCTGGGAAACGGATTAAAGCCATAAAGAATCTCTCCGCAAACGAAGAGTTTTTTCAAGGTCACTTTCCTCAAAAGCCTATTATGCCAGGAGTACTCATGATAGAGGCACTTGCACAATCGGCCTGTATTCTATCAAAAATGAGCCCAGGTTTTGAGCCAGAGGAAGGGCGGGAGTATTTCTTAGTAGGCACTACAGATGTCAAATGGCGAAGACAGGTAGTTCCCGGTGACACCCTAGTACTTGAAACCCAACTGGTTAAGAAGAAGCGTCAATTGCTAATTATTCAAGGGACTGCCACCGTAAACGGAGAACTTGCAGCTAGCGCTATTATCAATGCCGCTGAGGTAGAGGTGTAGAGTTACATCAGAGAAGCTATAGAGAGACTGAGATATCACTTTCCCTTTAGCGAGGAAAAAGAGAACACATGTTTAATAATGATCCCTCAGAAATTCATCCGACTGCTCTAGTCCACCACCAAGCACGCCTTGGAAAGAGTGTCTCAATTGGTGCATATTCTATCATTGGTCCTCATGTTGAATTGGGAGACGGCTCACAAATAGCCGCTCATGTCGTGATTAGTGGTAAGACGCGACTCGGGGCACGCAACAAGGTATTTTCGTTTGCCTCCATCGGCTCAGAACCACAAGACCTTAAGTTCTCCGGAGAAAACAGTGAACTCATCATCGGTGATGATAATCTTATAAGAGAATATGTAACCCTCCAGCCGGGTACAGCGGGTGGAGTAATGGCAACTACTATTGGTGATAAAAATCTTTTCATGGTATCGAGTCACGTTGGACATGACTCGATCATCGGCAGCAATAACATTATAGCGAATAATGTGGCTCTAGCAGGTCATGTCACAGTTGGAAATTTTGTAACCGTTGGTGGTCTATGTGGAGTACACCAGTTCGTTCGCCTCGGCAATCATGCTTTCATCGGGGGCGGAGCTATGGTCGTTCAAGACATCCCCCCGTTTTGTCTTGCAGAAGGAAATCGTGCGCAACTGTATGGCCTCAATACTATCGGTCTTCGGCGTAGGGGTTTTGAGCCAGATGTCGTTCGAGAACTCAAACTTGTTTATCGAGAACTCCTGCTGAAGAAAGGGAAAATGAAAGAAAAGCTTGAGCAGCTAAGACAGCAAGATTTTAAGTCTCCCTATACTGCGGAATTCATATCCTTCATCTCTGAGTCAGAGCGCGGAGTTGCCTCTACAAGCCTCTCTACCGATCGCTCAGGGTCTTCCTCACAGCAAGAACGTGACACAACCAGCTCATAGCAAGAATGGATGAAAGCATGCATGATGCTGCATCAAAACAGGAACCTCCACTCGGTCTCATAGCAGGAAATGGTTCTTTTCCGTGTCTCCTCGTGGATAGCGCTGTTGCCAGAGGATTTTCTGTTGTGGTCGCCTACCATAGCGGGGAGACGGAGCCTCAGGTCTTGGAAAAGGCAACCGCAAGTATTCCAGTTCGGGTAGGTCAACTTGGGAAAATCTCTCGATTCTTTCGTCATCATGGGGTTCAGGATGTTGTATTTCTCGGTGGAATACGAAGAAGTGCCTTATGGAAACATTTCTTGCCAGATAGGCTTGGGCTAAAGGTTGCATTACAACTTCCCTCCCTACGAGATGATGGCATACTCAGAAATGTGGCAACGGCATTCGAGGCGCTTGGATTCAAGGTCCTCAATCCAGTTGATTTTTTGTCTGATCACATCCTCTCTACGAAATTACTGACCAATCGCTCTCTATCAAAATCAGAGTGGAAAGCGGCTATGGTAGGCTGGGAGGCAGCAAAAAAGCTCGGTGCCGCGGATAAGGGACAGACTGTAGTTGTGAAGGATCATTTGGTTGTTGCTCAAGAAAACTTCTTAGGGACCGATAGTTGCATCCGTCGCTCGAAGAAGTATTTATCTACCGGCGGAGGCGTCGTTGTAAAGCTTCCTAAACCTCAGCAAGATAGAAGAGTCGATCTCCCTGCTATTGGTCCAAAAACAATTACCCTCATGCAGGATTCAGGGTGTTCAGCTTTGATACTTGAGATGAATGGCGCAATACTCTCAGATGTTCAAGAGATTAAGCGATTGGCGAACAGCTATGGAATAGCTATCATGGGATTCGAGTCCCTTGATGACTTGAGTTCTACATTCGAAGATTGTCAGATCTGATAATGAGTCCAGATGAAGGAATGGTAGGGAGTAAGAGATGACTATGGAAACAATTGGTATTATCGGTGGCTCTGGAATGTACGAGCTGCCAGGCTTTGAGTTTAAAGCGAAACACGATATTACAACTCCTTTCGGAAAACCTTCGGCATCCATTGTCGAGCTGAACTTTGAGCAGCAACCAGTTTTCTTTCTTGCACGACACGGTGAGCATCATGAGCACCTTCCGCACGAACTCAATTATAAAGCGAATATTTTCGCTCTTAAGCAAGTGGGTGTTACAAGCTGCTTAAGCATCTCTGCCGTTGGAAGCATGAAAGAAGATGTGGCACCGGGTGATTTCCTCTTCCCAGACCAGCTCATTGATTGGACGCTCAGAAAAAATCAAACGTATCTTGGTGATGGGCTTACTGGATATCCTGCTTCAGCCGATCCCTTTGCTCTCGACCTGATAGAGGATCTGTCTCTCACTCTCTCAAAGAATCAGACCATTGAACGTAGTGGAGCAAAAGTCCACCGAGGAGGCTCCTACATCTGCATTGAGGGACCACATCTTTCAACACGGGCTGAAAGTCAAATCTACAGAAGCTTCGGGGTCTCAATCATTGGAATGACGGCCTGCCCAGAAGTCCGCTTAGCTTTTGAAGCTCAAATGAAGTTCGCCTTACTCGGGATGGTATCTGACTATGACTGCTGGCACAGCAGTGCTGATGACGTGAATGTCGCTGGAGTTCTTGAAGTCCTTCAGAGCTCAACGGCAACCGTCAGGGCCGCGTTGCCAGACCTCGTTCGCTGTATGCGTAATATTCCACGAACCGAAAAGGAAAAGTCTAGCCTGTCTAGTGCTCTTATGACTCCAGTAGAGAATGCACCCCATCCAGAGGTGTTGCAGGTACTACTGCGTTAACATTCCCAAATCTTCATGCGGGAGAGGTCTTCCTTAGACTCCCAGCAGCGCAAGTAGCACTGAGCAATAGTCCGCCGCCAGAATGAGGGGATTAGTGTCTGGAAATACCGAACTTTTTCTGTGCGGGCACTACGTGTACAATTATTACCATGGGTGGTTCGTTTTTGAACATACCAGCATCTTAACAGAATAAGGCTGGTGAACCTCAGAGGCCTGTTTATTATATGGAACTGAAGTGTGTGTGTCAGGCTCGTCCCCTGCAAGAAGATAGAGAGCTTGTAGCCGATACTTCCTCGCAAGCCTCATCACTCAACTGGTCATAACCATGGCCTAAGCGTTTTAAGAAGGGTTGGTAAAAATGAAGAGTATTTTGATTGTCGATGATGAAGAGAGTGTACGGAGCTCTCTTTCTCTACTTTTCAAAAATCAATTCCAAGTTGTAACTGCCTCAGATGGTCAGGAAGCAGTTACCCTTTTCTCCAGCGAACGACCGGACCTCGTTCTTCTTGATATTACGATGCCCAAAAAAGATGGGATTGAGACGCTCAAAGAGTTGCGTCAAATTGATTCAACCATACCAGTTATTATGCTGAGCGGAGCAAATACAGTAAGAACTGCCGTCCAATCTATGAAGTATGGAGCCATTGATTTTTTAAATAAACCTTTTGATGTTGACGAACTCAGCTCGCTCATCGTCACAACTCTCAACAATGAATCGAAGAAAGAGATAACATCTTCTTCATCCTCCGTAAACGAACGACTGGCAAGCAGTAAAAATGTGATAAGAAATGCTCCTCTGAACAACGGCACAGTCGTTGGCGAGTCATCTCTCATTCGAGAGCTACTCGATAAAGTCGACCAAGTTGCGAAACATGACAGTACAGTCCTCATCACAGGAGAATCTGGGGTTGGAAAAGAGCTGATTGCTCGTCGTATTCATGAACAGAGTGAGCGGTCAGATGGTCCTTTCGTACCGATTAACTGTGCTGCTATTCCAGAAAGTTTAGTTGAAAGCGAGTTATTCGGTCATGAGCGTGGCTCATTCACAAGCGCAGTAGATGAGCGGGTTGGACACTTTGAACTAGCTCATGGAGGCACGTTATTCCTCGATGAAATTGGGGAACTCAGTCTATCCGTTCAAGTCAAAATGTTGAGATTCTTGCAAGAGCAAGAATTTCTGAGAGTAGGCAGCTCAGTTGCACGTCGAGTGAATGTTCGAGTGGTTGCAGCAACAAATCAAAAGCTTGAAGACCTTGTAAAAGAAAACAAGTTTCGACAAGATTTGTATTATCGAATTCATGTCGTAAATCTTGAACTTGCTCCTCTTCGAGATCGCTATGAAGATATTCCAATACTTGTCAGCCACTTTCTCGAACAATTTAAAGACTCCTACAAACGAGGAACGCTTGAATTCTCAGAGGAGGTATGGACTATCTTCCGCGAATATTCTTGGCCTGGAAATATAAGAGAATTAGAAAACGTGATCGAAAGTGTACTTGCCCTATGCCCCAGTGAGCTCGTAATGCCAGAGCATTTGCCGAATCGACTTCTGAAAAATAATGAAATCGAGCCTGTGCAGTTTCGAGTGCTTGAAAAAGGCCTTAGCTTTGAAGAGGCTGAGAAACAATTCGAGAGCGAGATTATTATGAAAGCTCTTCAAAAAACTGGGTTCATACAAACTCGTGCTGCTGAGCTTCTTGGAATAAGCAGGCGCATTCTTAAGTACAAAATGGACAAGCTTGGTATCACTGAATCATTAGAAGGCAACCGAAATTCTACCAAGGAAAACACCGTAAAAGACAGTGCTCCTAGTACTGAAGAAGCCCCACAAACGGCTATTGTAGATCTGAATCCTGAAGAAGCCGCGGAAGAGGAACAAGAGGATCAGAAACTGCAGGGAGAAGAAGTCGATTCGTCGGATGAAGAAAGTCCAAATGCTTCGATTGAGTAGCCTTACTTGAAGAGATCATCCAACTTCTTAAGAGCCTCTTTATTAGTGCCATCTTTGGCTCGCCTTCCCGTGCTAGACATCGAGAAGTAGTCACAAAAATTTGAGCGTTCCTTATCAACCACCCTGTCAGCCTGAGGCTCTCTACATTCATTATACGAGCTCTCGTCGTAGTGCGCGCATTGCACACAGGCATGTAGATCTGCTCCACAAGAATCACACACTTCAGTACGACCGATGGATTGCCCTGGAGCAAGGACCACCGGAGTCCCACACTGAGCACATGATCGAGAGGAGGCGCTATCTTTTGGTAATTCAGCCATATTCCGAAAATACACTGGTTCTCTCTAAACAAACTTTCTATATTGTCAATGAGAGCATAGATCTACGCAATACTATTCGTGTTGTCTTTAGAAGCAGTTTTGGTTCCTGCGTAAAGCGTGTATCTTCGTGGAGAGTCTCTGTTCAGGGTTGTTTCCCTATGGGGTCTTTGCATCGGATAGGGGTTAATCAGCGCTCAATTTTTTCATCTCTGATTTATTGCTGGGGGAAGCATGGGAGATTTAGACGACGGAAGAACTACCCAATGGCAACTGAATAATGGACTTCAGGTCATCTGCCTACCGCTTGCGTATGTTGACTATGTGGCTGTCGATATGTTGTGTCCAGGCGGTGTCATTCACGATTCTCCGGGCAAGGCGGGCTCCGCATTACTCCTGGCTGAGCTCCTAAGCCGAGGTGCAGGAGAGCTCTCGAGTGAAGAACTTCTCACAGAATTTGATAATAAGGGGATACGCCATGGAGAGGCTGCATCGTCACTAACAACGACTCTCCGTTCTCAATTCCTACCAGAGCACTGTAAAAAGGCTCTTGAACTTATGAAGGTAATGATTACGAGTCCTACTTTCCCTGAAGCAGCAGTGGAGTCCGTGAAATCATTATTTCTTCATGAAATACGCTCACTGAAAGAATCTCCAAGTCGGTGGGCTATGCTGGAGCTCTCGCGGCGATATTTCCCTCAACCCTTCAATAAGAGTCCCTTAGGTGAGGAGTCCGATATTCTCTCCCTAACGGCAGAAGAGCTAAAAGAACAGTGGGGGAACCGCTTTGGTCCAGATGGTGCAATCCTTTCTATCGCTGGTAAATTTGACCTTACTGAAATGAGAGATTTAATATCCGGCGAGTTTTCCGACTGGAAGGGAAAGTGCGAGACAATGCCTGCAGTTACCAGTTTTCCTAAGCGGGAATTCTTCTATCTGCCGTTTGAAGGTTCGCAACAACAGCTCGTACTTCGATATTCAGCACCACCATTCGGCTCTGAGCTTTACTATGCTGGAAAAGTCTTCTCACAGATTCTTTCTGGAGGAATGTTCGGGCGATTATTCATTGAGGTGAGAGAAAAAAGAGGGCTTTGTTACTCAGTTTTTGCACAACACGCAGGGCGACCAGAATATGGTCATTTAACAGTCTATGCTGGAACAACACCAGAGCGGGTCCATGAAACGTACTCAGTGATACAAGATATCATGGCTGATCCACTCAAGGATCTCAGCGATGCAGAACTGGACCGCGCTAAGAACAATCTGATTACTCAGATGATTCTGGGCGAAGAGTCGACAAGCTCGCGGGCACGCTCAAATGCTTCTGACTGGCTCCTCGTGAAAAGAATTCGAAGTATGCAAGAGTTGCAGGATGGCATTCAACAGGTAAACCTTGAGGCTTTAAATCAGCTATTGAGGGAATATCCTCTCGCTAATCCGATGGCCTTAACACTGGGGGCCAAAAATTTTGGAACATGGACACAGATAGAAGAGGGAAGTTCTTATGACTAGTGAATCAGCCGTTTCGCTTAGAAAACTCGCTCATCAACAAACCTTTATCCTTGACCGCAGCTTTCAAGGGCAGGGGGCATCAGTTGCAGTTCTCGTAAAGACGGGCGCCCGGGATGAAAGAGATGACGAACACGGCATATCTCATTTTCTTGAGCATATGGTATTCAAGGGCACTCCGAATCGGAGTGGTATGGACTTAACTCTTGCCTTTGGCGACCTCGGTGCACAGGTAAATGCATATACCTCTGATGAGCAAACTGTTTTCTACGGCACTGTTTTAAAAGAAAACGTTGAAAGACTGCATGATCTCCTTCTCGATATGATGATGCCTTCGCTTGTTGAGGAAGAGTTCAATATGGAGAAGAAGGTTATTCTCGAAGAGATTGCTCTTTATCAAGATAAACCCAACTACGTTCTTTATGAGCGCGCCGTTTCGGACTTCTTTGGAGAGCATGGGGTAGGACAGTCAGTCCTCGGAACAACTGATTCAGTCTCTGCAATTTCTCAACCTCAGATGTCTGCCTATGTAAAGCGGCGCTACTCGTCTCCAAACCTGGTGGTATCTCTTTGTGGTGACTTGGATGCAGATTATTATGCTGAATTGACCGAATCTCGCTCCTTTGGGCTCCCAGTGAATGCCGTTGAAGACTCTCCGGCAAGTCACACCCAAAATAGAGGCAGAGAATTTCTATTTCGGCATAAAAAGAACACTCAAGCGCATCTCCTCGGGCTCTGTGATGGACCAGCTGCGAAAGATCCTCTTCGTCATGCTGCAATGCTTCTATCGAGTATCATTGGAGATTCTCAAAACTCACGTCTCTACTGGAAACTGGTTGATTCAGGGATTGCGGAATATGCAAGTATTGATACGGAGGAAAAAGACGGCGTGGGGTGTTGGATGTTTAGTTCCTCAACCGCTCCTGATAGCTGGGAGGAGGTACGCGACAAGAGTTTTGAGGTTTTTAAGGGTGTACATGACCATATCTCGAACGATGAGCTTGAGCGTGCTCGAACTAAGGCGCTGAGCCGACTTGTCATGGATAGCGAACTTCCCCTAGGAAAGGCAATGGCCAATGCACTCTCCTTTCAATACCGACAAGAGATTTTTTCAATTCGGGATGAGATGGAAAAGATCCGTGCGGTAACCCTATCTGACTGTCACGCCGTACTAGAGAAATTCCCCATTACTTCGCAGAATGTCTATGTGATGCTCCCGGAGTAGTCCTGAGTATCGCCTTTGAGGATATGAAGTTAGGCTTCAACAGCTCTCGTTCATACGGGCCGAATTGCTATCAGCCCTAATTCGTATGAGTAGAGCCAATACGTCCTACGAGTTGGACGGGATAGAGAGCAGCACCTTAAGAGTAACCCAGTACAATAATAGAAGAACACAATCATAAAAGAAGATAGCGCTGAGAAACTGACAAAACGCTGAGAAACCAGAGAATACCGAGGAGCAGAGCACTGAAGAGTGAGACGATGGGGAATGTGACAATCAGAAGTGACTACTCTTCGTCGTCCTCATCTTCATCTTCATCTTCGTCCTCATCTTCATCATAATCAAAATCGAAGTCGTCATCGCCGTCATCATCGACATAATAGTCATCGTCGTCATCGTCTGCTGCTTCCTCGACGGCATCTTCCTCTACATCCTCAAACACGTCAGGATCAATTTCCTCGAGCGCATCTTGCGTCACAGAAATGAGGTTCGCAATCTCATCAGCTGAGTAATCCTCTGCATCCATCACGGCCTCTAGAGTTGCACGTATCTCTGTAACGAGCGCCGCATCCACCTCGATCTTCAGGTCCGAGTCTTCTTCATCGAGGCCCTCGTTATCTGAATCAAAATCGCCCTCGATCTTTCCCTGAAGCTCGATGAATCCTTCCATTAATTGGGTAAGTCCCTCAATGATTTTTTCCGCGGCGCGCATCACTGGTCTCCTCGTTGAAACTAATCTGACAATCTGAATTTCGCCACGTTAAATCGAGAAATGCAAGAGAGCAAGTGAAGGATGAAGTTCGAGCCAGATTTTTGATAAA
Source organism: bacterium (assembly GCA_009926305.1). Classification (NCBI taxonomy): domain Bacteria; species bacterium. The sequence continues at coordinate 28,139 of RFPC01000016.1, read as the reverse complement.
ACGCCAAAAAGTGCCCACCTCTTGCCTGGGAGGGCATGGTCTTCGTCATTGACTCAATATTGTTCACCCAAAACCCCATTTCTTTACTGGCATGGTTGGTTCAGAAAGTTTATTCTTAACACGAGGTTTTAGGAGTCGGGAGAGCGTTGTTATGTTACTGTACCAGGATGCCAGGATAGACGAAGATATGGAAAAGCACTGCATTTCCCGACAGTTGGGAATAACTCATCTTCTTGTGCCATCCGTCAGTCTGCTCATCGTTGTCTTCGCTTCTCTAGGCTTGCAGGGCTGCGCTCTTAAATCGCTGTTCGAAGGACGGAAAGGAGCAGGGGCCCCACCGACTGTCGAAGTATACAGCTCAAAGGTTACACCTCCTCCGCTTATCGCAAAAAGGGCTGCTACTGATGACCTGCGTGCCCTCAGACGAGTTGTCATCGCGCCAATTTTTGTTCTCCCCAGTGCCGACTCAGCGCGCTCGTATGGAGGAAGATTTGACAACTCGCTTGGTGAAATCGTTGAAGGAACTCTTCAGGTTGAAACTATCGCTGGGAAAGCCGTTCAACAGAGGGCGGAGAAAATTTTTGGAAGGAATAGAACCACACACGAAAAACGTATCGAACTCATGAGCGCTTTGGGCGGTAACGCTCTCTTAGAGACTGTCATCACCCAGTTTCAAGATCGTCAAGGTTCGAAGATAGGGAGCGATTCTCCCGCACAGGTAGGTATTCACTATTTCCTCTATGCTAACGCGCGCGAGCCGATATGGGAGGCAACCTTTCACTTTACTGATGTCGCCCTCACAGACAATCTTCTCTCTGTGGATAATCGCTTCTCTGGAATTGACGGCGCTGGATGGAAAGGAGCGCCGTCTCTCGTAGAGGAAAGTATGCGACAAGCTCTCATTGAGCTAGAACTCCAAAGAGCGGGCAGTTTTGCAATCCAGTAAAGTAGTAAGGTTAACAAAAGCTCGAACAAAATAGAGTAAAAGGTTGTTTTTATCCGTGTGGATGAAAAGGGGAGATTGTTTATGGCAGCGAAGCGAAATGGCTCAAAAAAACGGCCTGTAAAAAAAGACCTCAAGAATAGTAGCCGCTTCTCCAACTTGTTGAGCATCCTCAGCAGCAGACTGCTTCCAACAGCTGAGATGCGAGCTTTACTATCCGCCGCCGTGGCTTGTTTTTTGTCCTTTTCACTCCTATCTGAGCCTCTTTATTCGGATATTTTTTGGCAACTGAGCAGTGAAGCTCTCGAATCAGGGCCCAGGGGAAGTGTGTCAAATATTATGGGGCCAGCAGGTGCAATGGTCGGGCACTATGTAACACTTTGGTTTGGGTATGCGGGCATCTTTTTACCGCTTGCATTAATACTTCGTACTATCTCCATGATCAGTAATCTTCAAGGAGAGAAAGAGCGTGCTCCTGAGAGGCACTGGACAAACCGTCTCGTATTATACACTGCATTTTTATTGGGGCTCTCGGGATGTATTTCTACACTGACACCCTTTCTCGGCACATCTGCAAGTCCTGAAAACTCTGGTGGTCTAGTCGGAGACTCAATTGCGAGCAGCATCACTCCTCTCTTTGGTTTTTCAGGAACGATGCTCATTCTTGGAACCACTCTCAGTGCCATTACCTATCTTTTATTTGGATTGCAGGTTGGAAAGCTCGGAAGACAGCTCGTCTCATATGGTCAGCGCCTTGGCCCTTCCTTTATCTCGACTATAAACCACGTCTTTGGGCTCCTTGCAAAAGCAATCACGTGGGGGATGGGGTGTTTCATATCGATTTCGTCAATTGTCTTCATTTCATTTCCGCTCTGGGGAATGCGGCGACTCACAAGTGCGTATGCGAATATCATTACCTCCCGGCGCGAAAGAATATTATCTCGACAAGCCATCACCTCAGAGGAGGCCCCTGTCAAACAACGGAAGAAAACAAACAAATCAAGTGAATCACTGTCCCAAGAGCATACGGAGCCAGAAGACTTCTCGGAATCAATAGTCGTGGTTGATCACTCGACTACATATAGTCGGCATCTGGATGCACATAAAGGTCGTGCTGAAATAAACGAGGATCATGACCATCACGAAGAGGAGCGATTCTCTACCTTCGTTTTTCCAAGCACGGAGCTCTTGGACCAAAAAAATTCCTCCGCAAAACCAGTCAGTCGGGATAAACTTGTGGTTCAATCGAAAGTGATACAGTCAAAACTCGCTGACTTTAATGTCCAAGGCAGGATCACTCACGTGCATCCAGGTCCTGTAATCACCATGTATGAATTCGAGCCAGCAGCAGGAATAAAAGTGGGCAAAATAACAGGGCTGCAGGATGATCTTGCGATGGCATTACGAGCTCAATCAATACGCATAATTGCTCCTCTTCCTCAGCGTGGTTCAGTAGGAATTGAGGTACCCAATGAATCACAAGAAACCGTGTTGCTGAAAGATCTTCTTGAGTGCGCACCAGATGGGGGTGGCTCAAGACTTCCCGTGCCTTTGGGGAAGGATACATACGGAGCACCTGTAACTGGTTATATCGCGGATATGCCCCATCTGCTGCTAGCAGGAGCTACCGGTACTGGTAAAAGTGTGTGCATCAATGCAATTCTCGTGAGCTTACTCTACAAACTGCATCCCTCTGATCTCCAACTCGTCATGATTGACCCCAAGATACTTGAGCTCAGCGTGTACGAGGGTATACCTCACCTGAAGGTTCCGGTAGTTACAGACCCTCGTAAAGCAAAAGCAGTCCTTCAATGGGCCGTGCAAGAGATGGATGAGCGGTATCGAACACTAAAAAGGTACGGCGTTCGAAATATCGATGCATATAATAATCTGGCTTCTGGTCAAACTGTGAATGAATCATTAAAAAAGCGTGAGACCGAACGAGTCGAAGGCCCCTCAAGAATAATTACTGAAGAACTAGAAAAGCTTCCTAAGATATTGATAGTCATTGATGAGCTGGCAGATCTGATGCTGACTGCTGGTCGAGACATTGAAGAACTGATCACTAGGCTTGCTCAAAAGGCTCGGGCAGCCGGTATCCATCTCCTGCTCGCCACTCAGCGTCCCTCCGTGGATGTCATCACGGGTCTCATTAAAGCGAACTTTCCCGCTCGTGTGTCCTTCCGCGTCTCCTCTCGAATCGACTCACGAACGATTCTCGATAATACTGGAGCAGAGCGATTGCTTGGCAAAGGTGATATGCTCTTTCTTCAGCCGGGCGCACACCACCTCCAGCGGGTACATGGAGCATTCGTCTCTGACCAGGAAGTGCGAAAGGTAACCAGTTTTCTACGAGACACCTGTGCACCCGACTACGACGCAACGGTGATGGAGATGTGCGAGAAGGCACTCGAGGATAATGGTGCCAGCCTTGAGCCAGGGGAGGCTGATACTTCGGATCCACTCTACGACAAAGCAGTTCAGTTTGTTTTAGAAAGAGGTCAGGCCTCCACAAGTATGGTACAAAGGGCATTTCGGATTGGGTATAATCGAGCAGCTCGAATCGTCGATACCATGGAACAAGAGGGGATAGTTGGGCCCCAAGATGGAGCCAAGCCTCGTCAGATCATAGTGCCCTTGGCGTCGAACGAGGACTAAAATCCCCTGATTGTCCTTTGATACCAGCGAGACCTCGTGAATAGTGTCTCATTATCGAATCCTAAAGGCCCAGTGAGATCCTATGATGAAGCGGAGCTCCCCAAATCGAGTGAGTGCTTATTATTCTACCGCTGCTCTTTGTCTTTTTCTCAATTCGGGATACTCTCTCACGATGAGAAAAACTCCGTGCGTCTCCATCATAACTACTACATTCCTTGCACTTCTCATTAAGAGCTCGCTCCTGATTGCCATATCCGTGGTGGGTGCTGTGCCCATGGCTATTGCCGCGCCCTTGGCGGAGATTATCGCGGTGGCTCATCAGCTCGGGGATAACGCCATAGAAAGCAACTTCACTCATTCTCAACTCAAACAGTCTTCATGCGCTATTTTTGGTTTCTCTGGAGACAAGAACGAAAGTTCTGGAATGATACTCTCTGAAGGAAAATCTCAAGCAGCCCTCCAGTCAGTTCAAGAACACTATCAAAGGATTCGGACGGTAAGAGCGAGTTTCCAGCAACGTTCTTATCTAAAGAGTCTTGACCTAGAGGAACTATCATCCGGCAACTTGCTGTTAGAAATGCCAGGAAAGCTATTCTGGGAGTATCAAAAGCCAGAGTCTCAGACCTTTCTACTTCTCAATAATGAATTTCAACTTTATCAGCCAGTTGACCAGCAGCTCATCGTGCAAAATGTAGCCTCGAGCTTCACCTCTGATATCCCAGTTTCTTTTCTTCTTGGCGTAGGAGATTTAAGTAAGCGCTTCTCAGTCATACAAGGATGTCAAAGGGGGGAGGCAATATCACTGACTCTCATCCCGAATCTCAATGATGCGGGAGCGCTAAAGACGCTAAAGATCCGGTTTCATGCCGAGGATTATTTCCCTGAGACAACTGAGATTGTTGATGCAGACGGTAATCGTACTACTGTCAGGATATATGACCGAGCTCTTGGAGTCCCCCTTTCCGTAAAAGATTTCCAAATAAACATTCCAGATGGAACAGACATACAAGACCTCAGAGATAAGGTCAGGAGGTAGTAGGATTATGACTTCACGATTCAAAATAGTCGGACAACAATCACTAGAACCAGGAACATATAACGCTACGAAAAATCAAAGAGATGAAAGTGATGCGAGCAAAGACTTTCTAGGAACCGTATCAGTAGTCAATCTCGGATGCGCTAAAAATCAAGTGGATGCTGAGGTTATGCTCGGTTCACTTCGGAGTTCTGGCTTCTCAATCGTTGATGATCCTGAACAGGCAGATGTTGCAGTCGTAAATACGTGTGGCTTTCTTCAACCTGCTGTGGAAGAGGGTATTGATACTATCCTCGACCTCTCCGAGTTGAAGAAAGAACGTCTGCGGAAATTGATTGTTGTTGGTTGTATGGTTGAGCGATATGGGTCTGAGCTCAAACAAAGTCTGCCAGAAGTTGACCATTTTCTCGGAGGCAATGACCTGCTTCGCATTATTGAATCAGCCAAAGAGGGTTATGACTCCCCTTTGCTTGAAGGCGCGAGGCCTTATTTTCTCTATGACGACACTCTTCCACGCGTCATTGAGACTGACGCTGTGTCTGCCTATGTCAAGATCGCAGAAGGTTGTAATAGACCGTGCTCTTTTTGCATTATTCCGAAAATACGCGGAGCCTTTAGAAGCCGAAAGCCAGAATCCATCGTATCTGAGATTAATAACCTCTCCGCTCAGGGAGTAAAAGAAATCAATCTGGTTGCTCAAGACCTTACGGCCTATGGGTCGGACCTAAAAAAACTCAGCTCTGAAAATAAGCCCGACAATGAAACGACAGCTCACGACTTTACTTCACTCCTTCGATGTATCGATCAAGAGACTTCAATCCCGTGGGTACGCCTCTACTATGCCTATCCTCTTGGGATTTCAAAAGAACTCATGAGGGTTATCGTTGAAGCGAAAAGAGTCGTGAACTATCTCGATATTCCCCTGCAACATGTGAGCGAATCCGTTTTGAAGGCGATGAAACGTCCGCTTGGGAAGTTTGCTCCTCGTCCGTTGGCCGAGATGATGAGAGAGACCGCCCCAGAAGTAGCACTCCGAACGACTTTCATTGTTGGACATCCAGGAGAAACGGAGGATGATATTGAGATGCTTGCTGATTTTCTTCGAGAGATTCGTTTTCAGCACGTGGGAATTTTTACGTATTCACAAGAACAAGGAACTCCATCAGCCGAACTTGATGGGCAAGTCGAAGAGAAAGAGAAGGTGGCTCGACGCGACTATCTCATGGAGCTACAACAGGATATTCAAGCAAAATATCTAGAACAGTTCATCGGAACATCTCAACCGATTTTGCTGGAGGGATTACATCAAGAGAGTGATTTGTTACTGAGAGGTCGAACAGCCTGGCAAGGTCCTGATGTCGATGGAGAGGTAATTATCAATGATATTGAAGAAGCAGTTGACTCAAATGAGTGTGTCGCGGGAAGTTTCGGAACTGTAGAAATAACCGAGATTGCGGGCTATGACCTTGTCGGGAGACTCACATCTCTCTCCTCTCTCTAGGAAACGGAATCTCTTCTCAAAAAGGGCAGGAAAGACAGATATCTACAGATTTTATTTGACTACTTCGCTGACCCCATTAGGGTGGACAATCGAGTTTAAGGTCTCAAACGTGTAAAGGAGCTCTTTGTGAACAGCATTCCACCCCTTATTCGTCGTCCACTCAGCAGAAATCAATGCTCTCGAGGACACATTTTACAAACTGGAAACTGCATCTCTGTTCGGTCTGGGTCAGCTCCGATTGTTCGAGTCGGACAGCCAACACTACCCAATAGAGCTCTGCTCATTACTGATGGCTTGCATACACTCGAAAGTGTTAGAGCCTCCCAGAAGCTCAGTGACTCTTCGCCTAAAAGAGGGGAATAAGCCCTTTCTTCCACGCCTGAACACAGTCTATACACAAGAGAGGATTCCTCTCGTCCATTCATAGAGAATTTGCTACAACTCTCTGGTGACTCGGTGACTTTTGCCGTATACATTGGACAACGTCAAAACATTCATCTACTAACTCATCTTTCTATCTTTCTCGGTGTACTCTATCTTTCTCGGTGTACTCTGAAGGGACGAGGGGGATGAATCTAAAGGAAAGAAAATCATGGCGCTCAATACATATGTGGAACAGATTAATCACCTGGGACAATCAATTTGGTATGACAACCTCTCGCTCGACGTGCTCCGCTCTGGTGAACTGAAGCGCCTTCTCGACTTAGGAGTGAGTGGATTAACAAGTAATCCAACTATTTTCAAAAAAGCAATTGCAGATACAAGCCACTACGACGAAAAAATTGCTGAACTTGCCGGGCGGGGTGATAACGCAGAACAAATCTGCGAGACGCTCATGGTCGACGATGTGGGCACAGCGGCAGATCTGTTACTTGACACCTACAATAAAACAAATGGTGCGGATGGATATGCGAGTATCGAAGTATCTCCAAGACTCGCTCATAATGTTGATGAAACCGTCAAAGCCGCGGTGTCTCTGTGGAACCGACTACAGCGACCGAACATCATGATTAAGATACCGGCAACAGAGGCAGGTATTCGAGCTATCGAACAAGTCTTATCTCAAGGAATTAATGTTAACGTTACTTTGATCTTCTCTTGTTCTGTATACCGGAATGTTGCAAACGCATTCTTGAGTGCGCTCAATAATCTCAATGAGAATCAGCTAAAAACCATCTCTTCCGTAGCAAGCTTTTTTGTATCCCGAGTGGACTCTATCATTGAACGAGAGCTCAACCGTAGAGGCGAAACGCTTGGCACATCAGCAGAGCAATTCATTGGAGCGGTTGGGATAGCAAATTCAAAGCTTGCCTACGAGACATTCGAAGAGATATTTAGGGGCGCCCCCTTCTCGAACTATTCAGAAAGGGGAGTTCGAGCTCAGCGACCTCTTTGGGCAAGTACCGGAACAAAAAATCCGGCTTTTTCTCCAGTTCTCTATGTGGAGCAGCTCATCGGCTCCGATACCGTTAATACGCTACCACCCCAAACGCTAGAGTCACTCCTCGCTCATGCTGAGATTCGAGAAACCATCTCAAAGGGTCTCCCAGAAGCAAAGAGCTTGCTCCAAGAACTGGAGGAGCATGGGATTGATCTTGAAGCCCTCCTTGAGGAGCTTCAGCAAAGTGGGGTCGAGGCCTTTATAACATCATATGATGAACTTCTGAGTGCGGTAGAACAGAAGAGGGCTAAGCTCATTGCGGCTTAAATTGCTGCCAACTCCCATAGACTCATCCAGGTTATGCGTTTTCTGGTCAATACGCCCTATGCTAGTATCGAGTCTAGGTGCGTACGTTGATGTTCTGGGAATCTGCTCAAGATCTGGCACTCTGCTTACGATGAGGAATACAAAGAGAATCAAGTAGTTCATTGAGGAACAGCATAATGGAAGGGCTCTTTCAAGAAGGTGAGAACAGGGTACTTCGTCCGCCCAGTACGGCCTTAGTAATATTTGGGGCTACAGGAGATTTGACCCAAAGAAAGCTTCTTCCGGCGCTCTATAATCTCGCTGCAGACGATTACCTTCCTTCTGAGTTTCATATCATCGGAGCGTCGCGAACTCCGCTGTCAGATGATGAATTCCGACAGCGGTCCAAAGAGTCATTGCAACAGTACTCTCGCCGTCCTCTTGATGAAACCGTATGGGCACGTTTCGAATCACGCCTTTTCTTTCAACCACTCGATAGTGGTAATCCACATGATTTTCAAAAGTTAAAAACTCGTATCGAAATGCTGGGGAAGGACTCTCAAGAAAGTTTTAATCCGCTCTTCTACCTGGCAACATCTCCAAATCAGTTTGGACCGATTGCTAAACACTTAGAAGCGGTCGGACTTGGAAAGAAGCTACTGGGCTCACCTCAACAATCAGCGTTGGTTGTAGAAAAACCCTTTGGATTTAATCTCAACTCCGCCAGAGAGTTAAACGCGGAACTTCAACAATACTTTGATGAGACTCAAATCTATCGAATTGATCACTACCTTGGAAAAGAAACAGTACAAAATATTTTAGTATTCCGTTTTGCCAATGGGGTTTTTGAACCACTTTGGTCACGTGAGCATATCGATCATGTTCAAATCTCCGTCTGTGAAAGCATCGGGGTTGGATCGAGAGCAAGCTATTTTGATCAGAGCGGCATAACCAGAGACATCATTCAAAACCATCTCTTACAGATGTTAGCGCTGGTTTGCATCGAGCCACCTTACAGCTTATCAGACCCAGATAGCATCAGAGATGAGAAGGTGAAGGTATTAAAGTCCCTTAAAAGAGTAGAGCCCTCTCAAGTAATCCGGGCCCAGTATGCTCCTGGCTTCATATCGGGTGAGAAAGTGGCTGGCTATCACGATGAGCAGGGTGTTCAAGGAGGTTCAACAACCGAAACATATACTGCCATGCGGTTAGAAATCGATAACTGGAGGTGGAGTGGAGTTCCCATTTATGTGCGAGCTGGAAAGCGACTACCTCGTCGGATAACGGAGATTGCGATATACTTCAAACAACCACCATCAACTATGTTTCAGGGACGACTGACTACTCGCCTTGAACAGAATTATCTTGCCATTCAGGTACAACCAGAAGAGGGGATCTCTTTCTGTATAAATTCCAAACCGCCGGGACCAAGATTGCGAGCGAAATCAGTTCTCATGGACTTTCAGTATCAAGATTCATTTGCGCTCTCATCTCCAGAAGCATACGAACGCCTTCTGCTTGATGCCATGAAGCGTGATGCAACTCTATTTACGCGAAGTGATGAGATTGAAGAATCCTGGTCGCTACTTGAGCCGTTATTCGAAGCTTGGCAGGAAAAAGGGACTTCAGCACTTTATAACTATGAGAGTGGAACTTGGGGGCCAAAGGAAAGCGAGGATCTACTGGCCCGCTACGACCATAAGTGGCGTCTCCTATAGGATTGTATGAAAAATGAAGTAGAAAGAGAGTGGCATCTAAAGCAAACACAGCCCAAAGACGTCGCCCAAGCCATGGAAGAGAGTTGGCAAACGCTGAGCAAGGGACGCCGAGTTTCACGGCCCCTGAATGCCAATTCTGTCGTGCTTGATTATCTTAAGGCTGATAAGACGCAAAAGACACGAATAGAATCTGACCAGAAAAATCGCGCGATCGAATGGTCGGAGTTTTTCTCGGAAGTAAACCCTGGTCGAATCTTTTTATTCACAGAGGGAATAGATGAGAAGGCGATGCCACTTCCACATGGAGAGACCCTGGAAGAGCAAGTCGTTGCTGGTGGTGTAATCGTTAGAGGTGAAGATGGAAGAGAGCGTTATAGCGACCTTATCTTCTCTCGTATCACTCCGTCATCTCTGCCCATTCTATTGAGTGTTGTTCGTGGGACAATGCAAGTTGGCTTCCGTCCCTCAATAATCATTCTCGGTGCGCCAGAAAATAATCAACTTGTGAATGGCCTCATCAACGATGCATCGACTATCCTCTTCTCGTCGAGTTATTGGGGAGACTCAGAATCTGTTTTCCGCCATCTTCTAAGATCTGAATGTGAACTTGTGGACGTTGAGTGGCTAAAAGTTGCTTTGTGGAGGGCTCAGATGCGTAACGTTGCGCTAAAGTATAACCTCTCGCGCATAAATGAATCATTAGATGCCATAGAAATAAGAACTCATGTGGACGAGCAAAACCGAGTACCTGCGTCAGGAGCATTACTCATGGGATGGTTTGTCTCTCAACTACAGAGCCGAGTGGTCTCTCTTTCTGCCAAGGGCATTGAGTGTATAACCTCTAAAGGAAGACGATGGCTACTCAAGCATGTACCATGCACCGAAGGCAGTCTGCACGGAGTCCAAGACTGTAAACTTACGTTCTCAGCTTCTGAGCGGAACACGTTGCACGAATCTCCACCAAACGTAATCCACATTTACATGACAGACGAGGGATACTTTGAAACAACACTAAAAACTGGAGAGACAGTATCGCATCTATCTGGTCCTCGATACGAAGGCTCAACGAAAGTTACCATACGTCGCTACTACACGAGGGGAGAGTCAACAGCAACCTACAGAGATGCCCTGAGTGCTTCATTAGACATAGGGGACCTGCTCCATACAGAGCTATCACCAGCACCTGAAGCTCCATGGACCGGAGGGCGCCCCTTACCATCTCTGTAAGAGATAAGACAAAAAGAGATGACGGACCTTTTGGTCAGAGTTATAGTAATCAAGGTTGCAATTCATGTCCTAGATGAAAGAGGAAGCGAGTGTGATGAAGACAGAAGTTATCCCCACTCATGAATACCCGACAACGGTAGCAGATGAGATTGTTGCATCAATCAATGAGGTTCTTGAGGAACAACCGCGATGTACTTTATGCCTCGCTGGAGGAACCACACCTGCTTCCGTCTATCGATTATTGGGGCTTCCCCCAAGAGTAAATGAAGTCTCGTGGCAACAAGTAGCACTTTTTTGGGGAGACGAGCGGTATGTGCCACAGGAAGATTCAAGAAGTAATCAAAGAATGGTACATGACACGCTCCTCCATCAGTTTAGAGCGATACCGGGTCCCGAAGCTTTTGCCATGAATACTGCTCTTCCAACCGTAGAGCAAGCAGCAGAAGACTACGAAAATACGCTTCTTGCTCAAGGCATCTCAGGGGAAGGAGAAGAGGTATTTGACATCGTTCTGCTCGGTATTGGGGAAGATGGGCACACGGCCTCTCTTTTTCCTAACATGCCTGTTCCAGAAGAACGCTTAGTCTTTAGCTGCTCACATCCTAGCGATGGCACCTCTCGAATCAGCCTAACGCCAAAAGCGCTCTTTTCCGCAAAACGCATTTTCTTTTTGGTAATGGGTGTCGGTAAAGCTGAGATCGTCGGTCGAATCTTCAGTGGGGAGGGCTCACCAACTGAGATTCCTGCGCTCTATGGAGAACGGGCCGCCGATAGGACTCTCTGGTTCCTTGACTCCGAATCTGCGGGAGCTCTTTGAGTATGTTTTCTCTAGTTGATACTGAAACTCTGGATACATTCCGCGCATCAGTGCGTGAGAAGCTAGACACAATACAGATTCCTAGTGTTCAAGACGACTCTGCTCTTGAAACATTTATTAACGTCGGAAAGCAGTGGCAGAAGACACTCGCTGGATTAGGTCTCGTGGGTGTTCATTGGCCAGTCGAGTATGGTGGAAAAGGTCTAACGCTCGTTGAAGAAGCCGTTATTCAAGAAGAACTGGCCAGGCGCAAAGCTCCTCAGTTGCTTGGACTCTTTGGTCTTACCATGGTTGGACCAGTGCTCATTGAGTTGGGCAATGAGGCTCAAAAAAAGAAGTTCCTTCCTCCCATTCTCGATGCCTCACAAATATGGTGTCAGGGCTTTTCTGAACCGAATGCGGGCAGTGATCTCGCAGCCATGAATACGGTCGCTAAGAAGGTAAAAGGAGGATACGAACTCACGGGTCAGAAAATCTGGACTAGCTTTGCGCATATTGCTGATTACTGCTTCATCGTTGCCCGAACTGGACCAGAAAGCGATCGCTATAAAAACCTTACTTACTTCCTCGTTCCCATGGACAGTAAGGGGATCACCGTACGACCGTTGAAGCAGATTACAGGAGACTCCGAATTCAATGAGGTTTTCCTCGATGATGTCTTCATTTCAGCTGAGAACCGTGTTGGGGATGAAGGGCAGGGCTGGAATATCGCTATTCGCACGCTCATGTATGAGAGAGTTATCTTAACATTTGCTCGGCAAATTCAGTCAGAGGGAGTATTACGGACTCTCCTTGAGGATCACACCGGAGACTACACAGAACTCTCAGAGCTGGTCGTGGATGCGTATGCCACCAGAGCACTTGCATACCGTCACCTTACCCAGTACGCATCCGGAACGAATCCTGGTCCGGAAGGTTCACTAAATAAGCTCGGATGGTCTGAATTTTTCCAACGACTATCTCGGTATGCTGCCAAACAAGAGGGAGATACTGGAATCTTCGAAGGGGGTGCAGTGCAACGATACTTGTACTCGCGTGGGCGAACTATTGCCGCAGGAACCTCGGAGATTCAGCGTGGCATAATTGCTGAACGGCTGCTCAAGCTACCTCGAGCGAAAGTGTCTACGAAGGAGTAATCATTGTCCTTCATGACAACTCGAATGCCCTTCTCAACAAAAATAATACCGAGACCCCTGCAATCAATAACTATCCCTCAGCAACTGCTCTTTTTCATCGCTCTCCTCGCTCTTTCAATTGGCCTTCGCATATTATGGCCCGAACTTCGGCCACTCCATCATGATGAAGGAGTTAATTTTTATTTCTTTGAACAGGTAGGGCATAGCGGCCTATATCAGTATTCGCATGAAAACTATCACGGTCCTCTCTATTTTTACCTAGCTGCATTTTTTCAATCTTTGTTCGGTGATAGCATCTTGACCATACGCTTTGCATCAATTCTCACAGGAGCGATGGCATGCGTTCTTCCCATAGCAATATTCTATCGACGGATATCGTCATTTGTATTGGTCGTTGCCAGCCTTACTCTCACCTTCAGCAGCTCTACCGTTTTCTTTTCACGGTACGCTATACATGAAAGCCTCTTGCTCTTCTCTTTTCTATTAATGGCAAGCGCCGCTGGTATTTTTTTTCATGAAAAGAAGTCCATCGTTACGTGGGGAGGAATTGCAACCATTTCAGCCAGCCTCTGCTTTGCAACAAAGGAAACGACTGTCATCCTAGGAACTGCGAATCTCCTTGCTTTGCTACTTCTCACTACGCCACGCCATTTCATGCATAGACTCGGGCAGCTCATTCACGGCGGAGGATGGTGGATTCTCTTATCAGTATTTATTCTGATTCTTTTATTTACTGGCGGATTTCAGTGGAGCTCCGGAATGCGAGAGTTCTTTCTTGCCTTCTCACAGTGGATAATGAGGGGTACCGCAGACATTGGGCACTTCAAGCCTTGGTATTACTATATCAATCTCCTCTGGAGAACCGAGCCTACACTGCTCATTTGTGTAGTATTTCCCGTCATAGCACGAACGATTCTCGCAAAGCAGATTTTTGGCGCGCGATTGTGGTACATCACATACTTCTCGCTTCTCGGCACACTCGTGCTTGTTGTTCAGTCATGTATCCCATACAAAATGCCGTGGTTGGGATTACAGATCTCTGGTCCTCTCAGTCTGAGCTTGGGAATTGCCATCGGAACTTTAGTCGAGTACCTCATTCGAAACAAAGCGCTCTCGTTCATTCGTAAGGTTGTTCTCATAATCCTTGTAAGTATACCCGTGCCACTGCAATTTCTCTCGATGGTTCGTTTCAATTTTCTGATTCCGTATGGTGCTCAAAATCCCTTTTCTTACGTGCATACCACATCAGGCATGCTGGATCTCACTCAGCGAATTACCCCATACCTCAGAGAGAACCCTTCAACCAAAGTTTTAGTGGGCGTTCACTCCTATTGGCCGCTCCCATACTACCTAAGGAAATTTGCAAGACAACAAGTTGACTATCAGCACTTCAAGGAAGGAATGAGCCTGCTCGCAGACTATCCGTTAGCCATCGTTGATCATGAACGAAAACACGATTTGCTAGAGAACCCATGCCTTCAGCTTGAATACTATCGCCTGAGCGATGCTCAAGAATGCTATCTCGTGATAAATTCGTGCCGATTAGACAAACAGAAATAGGCTTCAACTCGCGTAGCTGGTGAAAGCTCCTAAAAACGATAAAAAACTGATTAACAAGTGTTCTTTTTACGGTCCTTGTACTACTCTTACGGGCGAATTTAATCGAGAAACGTAAACCTTCAGATATTATGAAACGAGGAAGAGCACTATGATTCCAAGGTATTCGAGAGAAGAAATGCTCAAGCTATGGAGTGATGATGAAAAGTATTCTATCTGGCTTGAAGTAGAGACGCTTGCACTCGAAGAAATGGTCAAATTTGGACTAGCACCTGCTGACTCGGCTAAGGATGTTCGTTCTAAAGCTTGCTTTGATGTTTCACGCATCCAGGAGCGTGAAGCGACCATTCACCACGATGTCATTGCCTTTCTCGATGTAGTGGCTGAATCCGTCGGTCCCTCCGCGAGATTTCTTCACCGAGGCATGACCTCTAATGATCTGCTTGATACCACCTTTGGCGTACAACTTCAGAGAAGCTCTGTACTCATTGAAGAGGGTATTACGAATCTCTTAGAGTCAATAAAAAATCGGGCATACGAATTTAAGAAGACTCCCTGCATCGGAAGGAGTCATGGTATTCATGCAGAGCCCACATCATTTGGACTAAAGCTTGCGAGCTGGTATGCAGAGCTCTCACGACAGCGAGAGCGATTTCGCTCGGCAGCCAAAGAGGTTGCCGTAGGAAAAATTTCAGGTCCAGTTGGAACGTACGCCTCTCTTCCTCCAAGTATTGAACAAGCCGTACTCGAAAAGCTGAGACTTGCCCCCGAAACGGTAGCTACTCAAGTAGTCAGTCGAGACAGACATGCGAACTACTTTTCAATACTCGCTCAAATTGGAGGCTCTATTGAGCGCTTTTGTGTTGAGATACGCCATTTACAACGGACTGAAGTCGGAGAAGTTGAAGAGCCATTTGGCAGTGGGCAGAAGGGGTCTTCAGCCATGCCTCACAAGAAGAATCCGATCCTGACTGAAAATCTCACTGGACTAGCGAGACTGCTCCGCTCACATGCGCTTGCCGCATTTGAAAATGTGCCTCTCTGGCATGAGCGAGATATTAGTCACAGCTCGGTAGAACGTGTCATTGCACCAGACGCATGTATCTTGACGGACTTCATGCTCGCTCGCATGAAAAAAGTGGTAGATGGACTCGTCGTAAAGCCTGAGGTTATGAAAAATAATCTTGCGTTAACCGGAGGACTTGTCTTTTCGGGAACGCTCCTACTCGCTCTTGTAGATTCAGGGGTAGAGAGAGACACCGCTTACCGCATGGTCCAGAAACCAGCGCTCCAGTATGCTGAAGCTCTTACGAGGAGTACTAGCGAGAAGAATTTTCAAGGATGGGTTATTGAGGACGAGGCGATTGTTGCACATCTGGGTGAGAAGAAAATCCAAGAGTGCTTCTCGCTTGATCGACACCTCGAGGCTGTGGATCTTATCTTTGAAAGAACTTTTACTCCAGCGTGAGTCGAACTCCTTTGGATAGAAACCTATTGCAGTATTGCAGGTCGGCTGGAAACCACACATGATGACGAGAGAAAAGGAATCACTTATGGCAAAGAAAAAATTTCGTGTGAGAGTACTCCTCAAACAAGGCGTCCTGGATGTGCAAGGAAAGGCTATCGAAACCAGCCTACCCGAGCTTGGGATCTCGACGATATCTGGCGTTCGAGTAGGGAAGGTAATCGAATTCGATCTCGACACTTCTTCCAACGCGGAAAATGGTGCTGCAGGAAGTGAACAATCAGAGGCTACGCTCTTGAAAAAGGTTTGCGAGGAACTCTTCTCTAATCCGGTTATCGAGAGCTACGAGGTCGAGGAGGTTCGGTGAAAACGGCAGTGGTATCATTTCCTGGAACAAACTGCGACCACGACGTCTCAGTGCTTGTTAAACACCTGTCTGGTAAAGACCCCCAGAAAGTTTGGGCTGCAGATCGCACGCTACCAGAAGACACTGATATTCTTTTCATCCCCGGTGGTTTCTCTTATGGCGACTACCTTCGCTGCGGGGCTATGGCGAAGGTTTCTTCTATTGCACCCGCTATCCTAGAGTACGCTGCAAAGGGAGGAACTATTATTGGCATCTGTAACGGATTTCAAATTTTATGTGAGCTTGGACTCCTACCGGGGGTTCTTCTTCCAAATCGCTCCACAAAGTTTCTCTCGCGTCTTGTTTCAATACGTGTAGAGTCTCAAAACTCCGTGGTAACTTCTAAGCTGGAAAGAGGAGAGATATTTCACGTACCAGTTGCTCATTTCGAAGGGAACTACTTCGCTACACAAGACGCACTCAAAGAGTTGGAGGACAACGATCAAGTTGTTTTTCGTTATTGCAGCCCCGATGGGGCGCTCGATGAGGTTTCCCCTGAATGGAATCCGAATGGCTCCTGTCACTCTATAGCGGGGGTCAGAAGCCCGGCTGGAAATATAGTGGGATACATGCCTCATCCTGAAAGAACATTTGAGCCAGAGATTGACCCGAATCGCACAGGGGCAGCAGTTCGTCTCTTTGAAGGTCTCTTTCAATAAAGATAATTAAATCAATATCTTAGATCTCATTTTCCTTTGGACTTCTTGACTGTAGTAGGTCAAACCGCTTTCAGCCAATGCCTCGCTTCGCTCTTCGTTTGGTGGATGCAAGGGATGATGCGCCTACGCTCAGAAGACTATACTTTTCCCAAGACTTGAAAACCCCTTGAAATATCAGCATTATAAGCAGCTGAATAATACGCACTCGGACTTTTCGTCTTGGGGCTTCCCGTCATAGACTCCGTATGCCTAGATTCTTCGTCTAGGAGATGATGACTCTTGGAAATTACGGAATCTAGCACATCCCGCATCCGCCGCTGCAAGAAGTGGTGAAAGGGGATGCAGTGGTAAAAGGGGATGTACGGGAAAGCCATCATAAAGGTTCGAGGAGGCTAAAGACGGAGTAGAAAAATGACTATTGAAAACGGTGAGGGCAAGCCCTCTGCTGAGACGAGTTCAGCACAAGAAAACATTACCGAGCAGGGTACAGTTGAAGCACCAACTGGAGAAGAAACTGCTGTTGCTGAAGCCGCAATTGAAGCTGAGGCTTCCCCATCTCAAAAAACCTATGCCGAAGAGACGGTCTTCGAGATAGCCGAGGGTTCCGAGATCACCCTTCAAAACCTTTTAAAGGCTGGAGCCCATTTCGGTCATCAATCCCATCGTTGGAACCCCAAGATGGCTAAATACATCTTTGGGGAAAAGAATGGCACACACATTCTTAACCTCGATATTACTCTTGAGCTCTGGAAACAGGCTGAGAAGTTCCTAGAGGACATAGCAAACAGAGGTGGTAATATTCTATTCGTGGGCACCAAACCGCAGGCGAGAGAATTAGTCCGCAATACTGCCGAAAGAGTCGGCGGCTTTTCGGTCACTCAGCGATGGCTAGGCGGCACACTCAGCAACTTTGAGACAATCAAACGTTCTATCAATCGAGTCAAGAAGCTAGAGGAACTTCTCGCAAAGGCTGAGGAAGAAGGCAGCACTGTCCGTATCGCAAAGAAAGAGCGACTCGGCATACGTAGAGAGCTGGAGAAGCTCGAAGCGAACCTTGGCGGAATTCGCAACATGCGGCACGTTCCAGATGTCCTGTTTGTCATAGATGTTGCCAGAGAAGCTATAGCAGTACGTGAAGCACGAAAATTACACATACCAGTTGTAGCACTCGTAGATTCAAACGTAGATCCATCACTTATCGATTATCCAATCCCGTCAAACGATGATGCTTCAAAAACACTGAAGCTCTTCGTAGAAAATGTTGCTGCAGCATTCTCACGTGGCAGACATTCCTTTTTGTCGAGAGGAGCGGATCGGCAACAAAACCGCTCGAAAAAGGCGGGAAGTGACGTCGAAGTTGTTACTCGAAAAGGATCCAGCGGAGAAAAAGATGCCGAGCTGAAAGATGGCGCTGAACTAGCCGTTTCGGCATAGCTCGTGAATGGCAGGAGCCTATCTCTGACATGTAGGACATGACGAGCTACATGATGCATTTGAGGGAAGGCTCGTTAGCCGAACATAAATGAACCAAAACCAAAGACTACAAAGAGAAGAAAAAAGGAGAGGAGTATGTCAGCAGCAATTTCAGCAGCACTGGTAAAAGAGCTACGAGAGAAGACTGGAGCTGGTATGATGGACTGTAAGGGAGCCCTTCAGGAAGCTAATGGTGATGTGAATGGCGCAATAGAGATATTACGAAAGAAAGGTTTAAAAGACCTTGGAAAACGAGCTGGTAAGATTGCAGCGGAAGGTACTGTGGGTATTTATGTCCACGCTGGAAGTCAGGTCGGAGTGCTTGTAGAACTTAATTGCGAAACAGACTTCGTGGCACGGGGAGAAGACTTCCAAAAAGCAGCCGCTGAGATCGCGCTGCATGTTGCTGCGATGAAGCCAAAGTATGTGACTACTGAGGAAATCCCCTCTGAAATTGTGAAGAAGGAAGAGGAGATCATCATTGAATCCTTGAATGATGCTCAGAAAGCGAAAGCCGACAAAATTATCCCTGGAAAGCTGAAGAAATTCTTTGAGGAATGCGTTTTACTTGAGCAGCCATTTGTGAAAGATGATTCAGGCAAAAAAACCGTGAGAGATATCATCGAAGAGCTCGGAGTAAAGTGCGGAGAGAAAGTCACCATCCGGCGCTTTCAACGCTTTGAGGTTGGCGAAGGCATTGAAAAGAGCTCGGGACAGAGCTTTGCTGACGAGGTGGCAGCAACCATCGCTAGTGGATAAATTTATCGGAAATGAGGGAATACACGGTCGCAGAGCGGTCAAGGGCTACTCTGTTTTGATACGAGCGTAGTTTCCCTCTCTGGCGTCTGCCGAAATGTGTGCTAACCTGCTGGATAGGACGCAATTATAACGAGGGGTTATCGAGGACGCGAATCCCCGATGACCTGAAAGAGCGTGTATGTCGAAACAAGCGAAGGAGTGCCATGAGCTCACCAATATTTAACAGAATACTCCTCAAACTCTCTGGAGAAATTCTTGCTGGTGAGCAGGGCTTTGGTATCGACCCATCGGTAGTTCTTCAGTTGGTCAGTGAGATCAAAGTCGTTTCAGACTTGGGCGTTCAAGTTGGAATTGTCATAGGCGGCGGAAATATCATCCGAGGTGCTCAGGCTGGAGCTCAAGGCATGGATCGGGCCTCTGGTGATTACATGGGCATGCTAGCAACAGCCATGAATGCACTGGCTCTGCAAGATAGTCTAGAGCAAGCAGGGGTGGATACCCGAGTGCTCTCTGCTATAGAGATGCGACAGATAGCAGAGCCATATATCCGCAGAAGAGCAGTTCGACATCTCGAAAAAAATAGAGTTGTAATCTTTGCTTGTGGCACAGGGAACCCGTACTTCACCACAGATACAGCTGCAAGCTTACGTGCCATGGAAATTAGTGCCGATATTCTTTTGAAAGGTACGAAGGTAGGTAAGGTATATGACTCGGACCCAGTGACCAATCCGCAGGCAACTCCATATGATCAGATATCTCACCTAGAGGTCCTTCAGAAACAATTGAAGGTAATGGACGCTGCCGCTATTTCACTGTGTATGGATAATAATCTTCCGCTCGTCGTTTTTAATATCAACACTGCTGATAACCTCCGCAAAGTTGTACTGGGCGAAAAGGTAGGAACAGTTGTTGGAGAGATAGCGCATAAACGAAGCGAATAAGCAAAATGCAGTTTATGAAGAGAAAACTGGAGAAGAACTATGCCATCTGAAGAACTTGATGCCTTTACCCAAGAATGCGAAAGAACAATAGAGCACTTTCGCGCAGAGCTTCAAAAAACAAAAACTGGCAGAGCTTCAACCGGCATCCTCGAAGGGGTCATGGTAGACTACTATGGAACTCAGACTCCTCTTAATTCCCTTGGACTGATTAACGTCGCAGAGGCCAGGTTGTTGACTATTCAAGTTTATGACACTGGAGCTGTGGATGCTGTTGAAAAAGCCATCCACCAATCTGGATTAGGCCTTAATCCGTCGCGTGATGGCAGTTTGATACGAGTCCCTATACCTGCGTTGACTGAGGAGCGACGAAAAGAAATCGTGAAAAGACTCAATAAGCAGGGCGAAGATATGAAGATTACTATCCGAAATCATCGGAGAGCAGTTATCGATATACTGAGTAAGCAAAAGAAGGAAGGGGATATTTCCGAGGACGATCTCAATACGCTCAAGAAAGAAGTGCAGGGCATCACTGATAAATATACTGCACAAGTTGATGAGCTGCTCCAGAAGAAGGAAAACGAAGTACTTGAGGTGTAAGAATTTGGAAAACGGCTCCAGCTCACCACCTTTATCCGCTACCAGCACGCTGCATATGGATGGCATTCCTAGACACGTGGCAATCATCATGGATGGAAATGGTCGCTGGGCTGAGCAACGAGGTGCCCAAAGAGTGAAGGGGCATGAAGCTGGCGTACACTCCGTACGAAGAGTGCTCGAAGAGTCTAGAAAGTACGGCATCCGTTACGTCACTTTGTATGCCTTTTCTAGTGAGAACTGGAATAGACCACAAGACGAAGTCAATGCCCTCATGAGCCTTTTTGCTGAATATTTAGTAAAAGAGCGCCAGGCTCTACTCGATCAGAATATTCGAATGCGTTCGATCGGTGACCGTTCCCGCTTGCCAGATGATGTCTGCTCAAAGCTCGAGGCGCTGGAACATGACACGAAGCACTGCGAGGGAATGGATCTGATTCTTGCGATTTCGTATGGAGGTCGCGACGAGATTCTCCGTGCCTCACGTCGATTTATGCAAGAGGTGATAGAAGGCTCTCTTTCTGTCGAGGAACTTAATGACGAGAACTTTGCTCAATGTCTGGATACAGCAGGTATTCCTGATCCGGATCTCCTCATCAGAACTAGCGGTGAGTATAGAATTTCTAACTTTCTCCTCTGGCAACTGGCGTATACAGAAATTTTGGTAACAGAGACACTCTGGCCAGATTTCTCTCGAGAGGAGTTCGCCTCCTGCTTGAGTGCTTATGCGAAAAGAGATCGACGCTATGGGAGGACAACGATAGACAGTCACGTCATAGCAGCGAGTGATAGCGCTTAGAAAAGAGAAAATCAATTCACCATTTTAAAAATAGCAGATAGGAGAGTTTGCTACAGTTGGAAACCATGTCAGTTAAAGAAACACACAGGGACACTCCTAAAGCATATCCTGGCTTGATGAAGCGCTTGCGCACAGCTTCACTATTGATTCTTCTGGCGGTTGCTTTGCTGATTGGCACTACATTAAGTCCGCTGCTGTCGTGGGGCATCATTCTCTGCACCTATTTGTTTGTCATGCTCGTTGCTGCAGAAATTGTTGCGGCCTGTAGCACCTCGTCTGAAAATTCAGAAGAAGACATCACCTTCGTCGGGAAATTAGTCTTTTTCCTCTCTTTAATCTTAACACCAACTACTATTCTTTTTCTGCGATATGACGCCGCTTGGTTTCGTAGTCAGCATGCAGTGCACTTCATGCTTCCAGTCATATTACTTGCTAGTAGCATCTCTCTCTTCTTTGCACTCTTCCCAGTTATTTTTCAGAATAAGTCGAGTATTACTGCTATAGAAAAAAGAGTTCTTGAGCGAATCATAGCGGTCATACTTGTAGCCCTAGGAGGTGGAACATTCGTATCGCTCGTTTCAGGTGAACATGTTTTTCGCCTGTTTGTTTGGTTTATCCTTGTTAATGCCATGAATGACTCTGGCGCTTATTTCGTTGGGGCTCGCTTCTCTTCGCCATCCCTGAGTCCTGTTCTCTCGCCGAAAAAGACGGTTCTAGGCTCGATTGGTGGTCTCGGATGTGGAATGCTGACGGGCTTCATGCTTAGCTTCTTACTTACAAGCACATTATCCACGCCAGCGAACTCTCCTAGCAATCTCCTCCTGTGTACTGGAACGCTGGCGGTGATTCTTATCGCACAGCTGGGAGATCTCATGAAATCAATCATCAAAAGAGCCCATGGGATGAAAGACATGGGCACTACGCTGCCAGGGCATGGAGGCATGTCAGATCGACTTGATGGCATTCTAGCCTCTTGTCCAGTTTTCGCTGCTTTCTATCTTTTGCTTCAGACAGGTCCCTAAGTATGCTTGTTCCATCGCAACCGCCAGATAATTCAAGCATCGCTCAGCTCAAACGCGTTGCACTCTTTGGCTCAACGGGATCAATCGGAAAGACATCACTATCCGTTCTGAGACAATCGCCAGAACATGAAGTGATTGGCCTGTTTGCAAATAGTTCAGTGGAACTCTTTGTCGAGCAAGTCCGTGAATTCAAACCTCGATTTGCAGGTCTAGCGGATCATGCAGCAAACAAAGTAGCGAAAGCCGCTCTTGGTAACGATTACCAGGGGGAGTGGCTTGAATCAGAAAATGAGTTTATCACCTTCGCGACCTCAAACCACTACGACATTCATATCGGTGCTATCGTTGGGATAGAGGGGATTTTTACAGCTCTACCAGCCTATAAGAGCGGGAAGCGGGTAGCCTTAGCAAATAAAGAAGCACTCGTGGTAGGAGGAGGATTTTTCCGTGATGCATTAAAAGAGAGCCACTGCGGAACCTTACTTCCAGTAGATTCCGAACACAGCTCACTTTTTCGACTTATTCAGTGTATACCTCAAAATTCTATTGCCAAGATTGGATTAACTGCTTCAGGAGGACCATTTTTCCGAACTCCTCTTCAGGAGCTCGAGGCAGTCTCCGTTGAAGATGCGCTTGCTCATCCGACGTGGAAAATGGGGAAGCGCATATCCCTCGACTCAGCTACCCTTATGAATAAAGCCTTTGAACTTATTGAAGCAAAGTGGTTGTTTGATGTAGCTCCTGAGAATATATCCGTAAAGATCCATCCACAAAGCATTCTCCATGGCTTCATAGAATGTAGTGATGGTAGTCAGTTCTTTCATGGCTCGCCACCTGATATGGCACTTCCAATTACCTATGCACTGCATTATCCGGGCATTTCTCCGATCGTCATGCCCCCTTTTGTTGAAGGAGCACTTGAACTTTTGGCATGTGATGAGGAACGCTTTTCAGCTATTCGACTAGGGCGCCAGGTTGCAAAGCAAGAAGAGGAGGCTGGAATCGCGTTGCGCTTCTACACGGCAAATGAAGTTGCGGCTGATGCCTTCCTGGAAAGAAAGCTACCATTTACTGGAATTGTTTCCTTTATTGAAGAAGCCTTGATGCGAAATTGCATTGCTCCACTGAGGCAGCCAGAAGACTTGCGGACTCTATTAAACGAAGAAAGAATACAACTGAAAGAGTGGTTAGTAGACTTTTCAAGAAGGTGCAACAAATAAGGGAGTAGGGGTTATTCTATGAGTATTATTACAGCCATTCTGGCACTCGGCATTCTCGTCTTTGTTCACGAACTCGGACATTTTCTTTTCGCCAAGCTTTTCTCGGTGCAAGTGCTTGAATTCGCTGTCGGCTTCGGTCCGCGAATCTGGGGGCGCCAGTTCCGCGGGACAGCATATTCCATTAGAGCCATTCCGCTGGGTGGCTATGTAAGAATGGCTGGAGAGAGTCCTCTAGACTTTGAAAGTGCTTCCCCAACTGTCTCTGAAAATAACACTCCTCCTGACCAAGAAAAGGGTGACACGACGAGCGAAGAGCCTATGAGTGGAGCCGCAGATCTCGCTTCGGAAAGCCTAACAGATGAGCTCAGCGATGATTCGTTCTTACCACCAGTAACAACGGATCGTAATAGGTGGTTTCTTTCGCAATCTTATATACCTAAGTTCCTGATTGTCTTCGCTGGACCCTTATTTAATGTCTTGTTCGCAATTTTACTTGCTTGGTTCGCGTTGTTTTTATTCGGCAAGGCAACTTCTGTGGAGATAGCAAAAATAGGCGCGACCATTCCAGACTTACCTGCTGAGCAAGCTGGAATTCAGGCAGGTGATACCGTGATTCGAATAAATGGAAAAGAGATTACCCTGTGGGATGAAATGGCACGAACTATTCAAAACTCTGCGGGAGCGTCGCTACAACTTGACCTCGATAGAGATGGCGAAATTGTTTCACTCACCCTAACTCCCACCCTTGAGCAATCTGAGCTGGATATCCTCTTAGATGACGATGAATACAGAGAACGTTATAAAGTGGGAATTATTCCTGCCACGACTCGTGAGGCAGCTGGATTTTTCGAAGCTGCTACCCTTGGTGTGCAGCAAGTTTTATTTATCAGTGAACTAACACTCAAGGGGCTCTATGGAATGATCAAGGGAAGGCTCTCGACTGATAGCATATCAGGTCCCCTGTATATTTTTAAGCATGGTGCTGATGCTGCCCAGAGTGGAATAGACCGTCTTATCGACTTCATGGTGTTTCTCAGTGTGAGCTTAGCGCTCTTAAATCTGCTGCCAATTCCTGTGCTTGATGGTGGCCATCTGGTCTTCTTTACCATTGAAGCTATCAAAGGTTCACCAGTAAGTATGCGACTACAACAAATTGCGACGCAGATTGGGATGCTTTTTCTTCTGGGTCTTATGTTATTTGCAGTATCAAATGATATTAAAAAGCTATTCGGGTAGCTATATTATCAGTCTGAAGTACCTGATGAGAAGAAGATGGTAAAGATTCTTAGCATAGCTGTGGTCGGAGACGTAATAAGGCTAAACTATCGAACAGAGAAGGATGAGTTATTAAGCTTCTCTTCCACGAATAACTCTCTACGCTTAGCGGAAAAAACTCTGGGGGGTCTCTTATCCGAACTAAAGGAATGTCTTAAGAAAAAGGACATCGCTTTCCAACCCGATATGATCCGATGCCTTTCCGGGCCAGGGAGTTACACTGGTCTAAGAATGGTGATGTGTTTTGCAAAGGGACTCGCTACAGCCTTGCAGATTCCATTAATTCCAACCTCGACCTTCGAGGTTGCACGGCATCGACTCGTTAGGGAGCTCTCTCAGCCAAAAACTATACGCTTCGGGCAATCCATCGGAAAAGATAGGTGGATTGTTGAGGAGCTATCCATTCACCAGCCCTCGGAGGTCTCAAACTGGGAAATTCGTGGTGAACAGGATGCTCTTGAATTGCTGAACGTCTCTGAATACGGAGTTATTATTCAACCACTGAGTCTCCAAACAGCCGATCAAAAGAAGACCTATCCGATCTGCTTTGCTGAGGAGCTGTCAGTAGCAAACCTGAGCGGACCAGTCGAAGGCCTCTCGACCTATGATCCAGAGGCGATATCAAGGTTAGAGCCTGATTATGGCCTTAAATTCTCCGCTCTTACCCTTCAGGAGCAAAAGAAGACGAAAACTCGCAAAATTTCTGAAAGAAGGTAGCTTGAGATAGAGGGAGTCTTCAGGTAGACTTTTGGGATAGGGGAGTCTTTCCTCTTACACTTCGCATAATCCAATCCCTTAAGACAGTGTGTTATAAAGAGAATGCTCTAGTGCGAATGCTCTGACGAAATTAGAACGTCACAAAGAAAGAAAGAGGATTTAAAGGTACGGACGCAGTTTTACTGAGAAATAGGCTTACTGAGAAATATCCATACTGAGAAATTTTATGTAAGGGATGTAAAGAACAGATTTCAAAATTTAGTTTTTTGCTCGCATGAAGATACCCCCTTTAGATTTTGTTGACGACCATTAGAGAAATTAGGAGTAGCTGACGGACGTTGGAGAAGAAGAGGTAAAGCAGCGCAAAGCTCGCGTTTGCTAGCTAGCAAATAAGACAAGTTTTATTAGTAGATAATCAGTGTTTGCGTCTTAATGTGCAAATACAGAAATAAGAGGAAGAGAAATGAACCTAAGTGAACTGAAAGGGTTAAAGTCAGAAGAACTCGTCAAACTTGCAGGTGAGTTTGAAATTACAAACGCAAACACCTTGAGACGACAGGAACTCATATTTTCCATCTTAACCGCGCAATCCGAAACAAACGGTAATATTTATGGAGATGGTGTTCTCGAATGTTTACCTGATGGCTTTGGCTTTCTCCGCTCTCCAAATGACAACTATCTTCCCGGCTCCGACGATATCTACGTATCACCGAATCAGATTCGACGATTCGGCCTTAGAACAGGAGATACTGTCGAGGGGCAAATACGTCCTCCAAGAGAGAAAGAAGGGGAGCGTTATTTTGCTCTCTTGAAGGTAAAATCGGTAAACCGTGACTCCACTGACGCTTTAAAAAGTAAGATTCACTTCGACAACCTCACACCGCTTTATCCTGACGAGCGACTGAAGCTCGAAACAAAAACAACTCAGAAAGACTTCTCCCAGAGAATCATCGACCTCTTCTGTCCAATCGGCAAAGGTCAGAGAGGACTGATTGTTGCCCCTCCTAGAACGGGAAAGACCGTTCTTTTACAACGAATTGCAAATGCTATCACTGAGAATCATCCAGAATGCGTACTCATCGTTCTGCTGATCGATGAACGTCCAGAAGAGGTAACTGATATGTCTCGTTCTGTTAAAGGCGAGGTCGTTAGCTCCACCTTTGATGAGCCAGCGCAGAGGCACGTACAGGTTGCCGAAATGGTAATTGAGAAGGCACGACGTTTAGTTGAACACAAAAAAGATGTCGTTATTCTTCTTGACTCGATCACGCGCCTAGCCCGTGCATATAACACCGTGGTACCACCTAGCGGAAAAATCTTATCGGGAGGAGTTGATTCAAATGCTCTTCATAAACCAAAGCGCTTCTTTGGTGCCGCTCGTAACGTAGAGGAAGGAGGAAGCTTAACGATCATTGGGACTGCGCTTATTGAAACTGGCTCTAGAATGGATGAAGTCATCTTTGAAGAATTCAAAGGAACTGGAAACATGGAGCTTGTCTTAGACAGAAAGCTCGCTGACCGAAGGGTCTATCCAGCCGTCGATCTGAATCGGTCTGGTACGCGAAAAGAAGATCTCCTCTTGGAACCAGATGTGTTGCAAAAGATCTGGTTACTCAGAAAAGTCCTCAATCCGCTGAACACCATTGAGGCAATGGAGTGGCTAATCAGTAAAATGGATGGAACCAAGAGTAATAAAGATTTCTTAGAAATGATGAAGGGAGGCTGATGCTGCTTCGATCAGTCTGTGTTCGATCAGTCTGTGTTCGATCAGTCTGTGTTCGATCAGTCTGGCCGAATCGGTTCTAAGAATTGGGCTTTCTAAGCCGTATAAATTGGTTGCTGGAGAACTGAATGCATAATGCAGTTGAAAGTTTGGATGGAGCTCTTATTCTCGTTGCTGATGACAATGAAGAGCAGCTTTTTACAACTCAGACTCTGCTAGAGTCCGCAGGAGCTGAAGTACTAACCGCCACTGATGGCCTCGAAGCAGTCAAACTCGCGAACTCAAAAAAACCAGCTCTAATCGTTATGGATGTCGTTATGCCGCTGAAAGGTGGCCTTGAGGCGGCTCGAGAACTGAAAAACAGCGACGCAACAAGACATATTCCCATCCTTATTCTAAGCTCGCGTGATGAGCTGGATGACATTTCTGCAGGCGTTCAAGCAGGGGCTGAAGATTACATTCGAAAACCATTTGAACCAGCGGATTTCCTTGCACGCATTCGCTCTGGTCTGCACCTTGGAAATCTCTACAGAGAAGTCCTCTTTTTAAAGACTCACCCCAAAAAGCAAGATGAAAAAGATCCATTCGATGGGATTATTGGAGAAGGGCACGAGATAAAAGAAGTCATTTCTCAAATCCTAAGATTCAGAGACTCTTCAGCTCCAGTTTTAGTAATCGGAGAATCGGGAACTGGAAAGGAACTTCTCGCCCGAGCTGTTCATGCAACCAGCCCTCGCAACGAACATACGTTTCTCGCTATTAACTGTGGAGCACTGAGTGAAAATCTACTGGAGTCACAACTGTTT
>RFPC01000015.1 GCA_009926305.1 bacterium | reverse complement strand
TTTGCTCCTCATTCAGGAATCATCCAAAGAGCCGAGCAAAACAAGAGTTTCTACGAAGCAGTCCAACTTCACTGAGAAATCCAACCATTCCTTCACTCATGTTGGTTCAACGCGATGAAGAGAAGGGGAAAGGCGGCCACTAATCGGGCCATGCCTCGTAATAAATTCTCGCTATTCTCTGGATCCAATGCTACCCTTGGTGATTACTATATTTACGAATCACGAAGGCTCTTCGATGACAATATCGTTACCCTCAAGCTTCAACACTTTTGATCTGAAATTCTCTCCTCTCCCAAAACTTCAACAAGGAGATAAAGTAGCCATTCTCTCCCCGTCTTTCATAGCTCCTGCTTACTTTCCTCATATATATGAGCTAGGGCTTACACGACTACGAGATGTTTTTGGGTTAGAGCCAATCGCCTTCCCGTCCACAACGAATAAAGACGCTACTCATAAAGAGAAAGCTGCCGACCTCATTGAGGCTTTTGAAAGGCCTGATATCAAAGCAGTCATAGCGACGATCGGAGGCGACGATCAGATTGAGTGGGTCCGAGATCTTCCTCAAAGACCATTTCAAGAGAACCCAAAGCCTTTTTTTGGATACAGTGATAACACACATATTGCCCATCATCTTTGGCAATGTGGCGTTCCATCTTTTTACGGTGGAGCACTCTTTATCCAGTTTGCTCGTCAGTACGAGATGGACTCTTTCACTGTCGACTACCTCAAAAAAGCACTCTTCGAAAATAGTATTATTGAACTACGAGCATCAGAAACCTTTAACGACGAAGATCTTGCATGGGAAGATCCGGCAACACTCGCACAGAAAAGACGATATCAACCGAATGATGGTTGGCACTGGGACCTTGGAGAGATAGCGACTCCTGGTGATTTTTCAGGTATTACCTGGGGCGGATGCCTTGAGTCGATTGATGAGTTGCTCCGGCATAGGATGCCTCTTCCCACTCCGGAGCAGTTTACAAACATAGTGCTCTACTTCGCAACCTCTGAGGAGCTCCCTGAGGCTCCTTACGTTTCTCGGATTCTTCGAGCACTTGGTGAATTAGGAATCTTACAACGAGTTCAAGGAGTGCTTGTTGGAAGACCCAAAGCGTGGTCATTCGAAAAGCCGAACACAGATCAAATGAAAAAGGCATACACAGAGGCTCAGATGAAGGCTGTTCGAGAGACGGTGAGGCGATACAACAAGGAGGTCCCTATAGTGCAAAATATGGACTTTGGGCATACCGATCCCCAGATCTGCCTGCCAATGGGCAGCCACACGATAATCAACTGCTCAGACCAAAAGATAACTATCAGCTTTTAGAGAAGAGACGTCACAAATCAGATCGATCTCGGCACCGTTATGGGAATCGGGTTCCCCCCTTTCCGTGGAGGCCTTATCTCGTATGCGAATTCCTTAGGAGCCAAAGCAATACTTGAAAAATTGCGGCACCTCGAACGGTTTGCTCCTCATTCAGGAATCATCCAAAGAGCCGAGCAAAACAAGAGTTTCTACGAAGCAGTCCAACTTCACTGAGAAATCCAACCATTCCTTCACTCAGAAAAGGGGGAAGGCTCAGGGTGATCAGAAAGCCCTTCGTCTGCTTCCTATATGATGCACGAACGGCTCTGTTATGCAGGAGCTATTCACATTATTCAGGACACCTTCTCGATTAGAGCTTTTGCCCCAAGACGACACAGGTGGGTCTGCCCCTGGGACAGCCTCTCAATCTCGCCGCTTAGCGAATTAATAACACCGTCAAAAATGCCTATGCGGCATTTGTGCGTTCAGAGAACAGTTGAATCAGCCTAAAGCTCTCCTGATAGCTACAGCCATTCTAAACAACAGCGAATACTGCATTTTTAAGATTCTCTCCCTATTCTCATACGTTCTCCCTAAAACGCACATCTCGGTTCTTAACCTCATAAAGTAAAATTTCACACATGCGTGGGATAAAACCTCAATTTCCAGTCGGACATATGGTTTGATGAGTGGTCTTTCTGTATCGGAATCTGTACCCTTCTTTCGATGGTGTTTAGCTCGTTTATCTTCTTGTACCTCTTCCTTCCCTTGACGGTAGCAGTGTACTTTATAAGTCCTCGAACGTTACGAAATGGAGTGCTCCTGAGTGCGAGTGTCTTTTTCTATGCTTGGGGAGCACCCACACTTGTAATCCCTCTTCTCATCAGTTGCTCACTCGACTACGTGCTGAGTAATTATCTCTCTACAAACAGAAAATTAGCGCCTCAAAAACGAAAGCTCATACTTGCTCTCGCAATTACCCTAAACCTTTCTATGCTTGGGTACTTTAAGTACGCCAACTTTTTTATTGAACAACTCAACACCACTCTTGAGCGCCTCTCTCTTCACCCCTTTTCGTGGGTTGCAGTGGCACTTCCAATAGGAATTTCCTTTTTTACCTTCCAAAAGATCTCTTACCTCGTTGATGTCTACCGTGGAGTAACCCCCGTTGCTAGAAACATCTTTGACTACACCCTCTATGTACTTCTCTTCCCGCAACTCATCGCAGGGCCAATTGTTTGCTACCATGATATAGCGGAGCAACTTACGAAACGAAGAGAGACTCTTCCCCTCTTTCTCTCTGGGGTATTTCGATTTTGCCTCGGGCTGGGCAAGAAGGTCCTTATTGCAGACTCAATGGGCAGCGTTGCAGATGCCGTCTTTGCTCTTCCTGATGCTTCCCTGACCACCTCATGGGCTTGGGTGGGAATCGTCGCGTACGCATATCAGATCTACTTTGACTTCTCTGGGTACTCCGATATGGCAATTGGACTCGGCGCCATGTTCGGATTACGCTTTAAAGAAAACTTCAACCAACCATATATCAGTCAAACAGTCACTGAGTTTTGGCGGCGTTGGCACATCTCACTCACAACATTCTTTCGTGAGTATCTGTATTTTCCACTGGGTGGGAGTCGACGCTCCACTGTCGTAACATATCGCAATCTCCTCCTGGTATTTCTTCTCTCAGGACTTTGGCACGGAGCCGCATGGACTTTTATTCTCTGGGGGATATTCCACGGAGCATTCTTAATTCTTGACAGGCTCTTCTGGCTACGGCTTTCACGGACCATTCCAGCTCCTGTAAACACGCTCATTACTTTTATCATCATTCTCTTTGGTTGGTCGCTCTTTCGCGCTGAGAGCTTACCGGAGGCTTTACACTTCATGGAGATACTCCTTGGAGGCACTCCGTCCCCATACCTCCCCTCACCAGCAGGCTTTATCGTCGACAACAGGAGCTCCGTAATCTTTCTCGTGGCAACAATGCTATGTTTTACTCCCCAATTCCTTCCGCAAGCTCGCAAGCAACTCTTAGAGCTTCGAACAGAACTCTCAATACGCCGAACGCTTGCCTACGGCGGTATGAGCGTCGTGACACTACTCCTAGCCACCACGTTTCTCGCAGCGAGAGGACACACTCCATTTTTATATTTTAAGTTTTAATTATGCGGGTATCGGTTCAAAGGCTTGTAGCATTTATCATAGGAGGAGTTTTCTTCCTTCCGATCATAACTATGCTTATAGGACTCAAAAGCATTGAGCTTTCAGGGGTAACAACAGCACATGAAGAAAAAACATTTTCAGTCAGAGATCTTCTCAATCAATCCTTTCAGAGCTCATTTGAGAAGGAGTTCATTCATAAAACAGGTCTCCATGGCTACCTCATAAAATCTGACAATCAGCTGAACTATCTTGTTTTTCATCAACTCTCTTCAAATCCAAAGTCAAATGTTATACTTGGCAATGATCGTGAGCTACTAGAGCGTACCTATCTCAGAGCCAATGTTCAGCTGGGTCGGGTGCTTCAAAAGAGACAAGAGAAAGCGGTCTCGCGCCTCGTCGAGCTCCATCGGGCCCTTCAAGAACGCGACATCCCTATGCTGGTACTCGTGAGTCCGAATAAAGCAGCAATGCAACAGGAGGCGATTCCATCTCGGTATCGATTACGGCCTGTCGGTTCACACTTTGAAAATCTGAATCTTTTCGTCAAGAGTCTCACTGAAAAGGGTGTCCCATTGATAAATGGCTATGAGCACCTGAAGCGATTCTCCACCGAGCAAGGACGACCGGTTTTTGCAAATACTGGAACACACTGGAATCAACTTGGAGGATGCGTGATTGCTGCAGAGGTGTTTCGGCATGCCACAGCCCTCACGCGTGTTATACTTCCTGAGATTTCCTGCACTATCGAGGGGGAACGAACAAGACCAGCCTTTCCTGACACAGATCTCCTGCACATGACTAATCTATGGTGGCCAGAGGCACTCCTGAAACCTGCCCCGCTCGTTGTAACGCGTGGTCACTTTCCAGAAGGGAGCAAAAAGCCGCGGCTCTTAATCATCGGCTCCAGTTTTATGTGGGAGTTCCTGAGACAAGTGGAAGCTGCGAAGGTAGCAAAACAGACTGAATTCCTCTACTACTTTCAACGTCGTTCGGAAAGCTCAGCTGATCCTGGAAATCCATTAAAGAGAGCTACCTTTGATTTTGACGCTGCGCTGAAGGAGAAGACCCTAGTTCTTATTGAAATCAATCAATCTGCTCTCGGAAAAGCAAGCTTTGGATTCGCCGAACATTTTTTGCTGCATGTTTCAAATCAGAAGTTCCCCACAACGAACAAGAAGCCAAACGAAAAAAAAGCTGGGTCCTAATGAGTGGGGGCACTTGAGAAGGGGGAAGGCTCAGGGTGATCAGAAAGCCCTCCTCTGCTTCCTATATGATGCACGAACGGCTCTGTTATGCAGGAGCTGTTAAAGTTATTCAGGACACCTTCTGGATTAGAGCTTTTGCCCCGAGACGACACAGTGGGCCTGCCCCTGGGACAGCCAGATCACAAAGTTGTCCAGCGGCTTCAGTGGCTACTGCTGTACCAGCAATTTTTGCTGCTGCTTCGTAGTCTTCCCTCTGTGTTGCACGATAGATATCGATGGAAGCCCCAAGAACATTTGTCGCCGTATCAAGAGAAGGCAATCGGAAATCTGGAGTTTGAACTCCTGTTTCTGGCTCAGAATCGAACCCTTTTCTAACGAGCGAGGCTTCCATCTCCACACTGTATTCCACTCACAGCTCTTAAGCGAGAAAAGAGTACTTCCCTAGAATAAGTATTCATTCCATCGGCTTACGCCGAATCTTCGCTCTCTCGATATTCCCAGAAAAGTGTGCTCAAGACCCTTAGAGGGGATGGCGCGATTTTATGTCTCGTACCGTGGATATGATTGCATAGAGGCGAAATCCATGAGAACATTCTCATGTTTTGAATTACCGACCGCAGGTCTATGTAGCGCAGGTCTAAGGTGAAAGCGTCTGTGCCCGAGAATGTCTCTTCCCGAGAATATCTCTGGTAGCTGAAGCGCTCCTCTTGTCTTTGTCCTCCCTTCACGGTCTTGCTCAACGAGAGAAAAGCAAAGTGCGGCCTCTCGGGTAATGACTCTTTGAGTCTGTTGGGTGTGAGGGAGTTCCAGTCGTAGTTACTTGATAATCATTATTAAGAAAAGAACAACATTGGTTGTTGTTCAATGCTAGAACACCTCACCAGTCAGACTCCTCTTAAGGATTATGAAAGATGAAAAAATTGTACATTGGGAACTTAAGTTATGATGCATCAGAAGATGATCTCAAAGAGCTGTTCAGTGCTCACGGAGAGATTGCTTCTGTCAATATCATCAAAGACAAGTTCACCAATAACTCGAAAGGATTTGGCTTTATTGAAATGGAAGATGATAGCGCCGCTGAGGCTGCGATCACCGAGTTAGATGGAAATGAATTTCAAGGCAGAAAGCTCCGAGTGAGTGAAGCTCGAGCAAAAACTGAAGGCGGCGGCGGTCGCGGAGGTCGTAGAGATGGTGGTCGTGGCGGCTACGGCGGTGGCGGCGGCAGAAGAGATGGCGGTCGTGGCGGCTATGGCGGCGGCGGCGGCAACCGTGGCGATAGAGGAGACGGCGGTAACCGCTGGTAATCTCTATTCAGAATAAATCTGATATATAAAAATCCCCTCCTCCAGCCTTTACGAGCTGTGGGAGGGGATTTTTTTACCAAAGCTACGGGCATGAAACACTTCATAACAAGCGTCCTTGGAAGCCATCTCCTACGCTTTCTTCACTGGAGCATACAGTGGGAACGTGAGGGTCTGGAAGTAAATGGAATCCATTGGAGCTTCGGCCAACCAAGCATTCTCACGGTATGGCACGGTGATCAGCTCATGGCTCCCTGGGCATACCGTATCTCGCACTGGAGGTATTCTAATTCAGGGCCTCAGCCTTACTTTCTGAGGTCACTGCCACTAGGGGGAAACGCACCACGCAAGTTGAAGGCTCTTACTAGCCTGCACTCCGATGGGCGCCTTATTGCTGGCATCCTCGAAAGACTCGGTCTTTACAATATCGGAGGCTCTTCTTCTCGAGGAGCGGTGAAGGCAATGTTAACAATGAGAAAAACAATCGAAAAAGAGCAGTGCCATCTAGCGATTACACCGGATGGACCGCGAGGTCCGATATGGAAAGTAAAACTTGGGGTGATAAGTGTTGCCTCAATGACGGGGGCTCCGATCATTCCTGTTGCGTTCGGATATGAGCGCTCGTGGTCTGTAAAAAGCTGGGATAAAATGATCATTCCTAAACCAGGGACCAGAGGAAGACTCATTGGTGGCAATCCTTTTTTCGTACCAAAAAATATTTCAGCCGAAGAGCTTACTGAGTATGCGCTCCGCTTAGAAGAGGAGCTGAATCGGCTAAAGGAAGTAGCAAGTAGAACATTTATGAAGAAATGAGTGAGCAAATACGCTTTGAGTTATCGCAAAGAATACGCGGCTTAGGACAGAAAATTATGCCGCCTCTTTCTTGCGCTCCCACGCCCACTTCTTTTGAAGCCGCACTAACGCACCTCCATGTTTTTGTTCGACCTGGTCGATAAGCTGAGCAAGTGCATACTGTCCTTCCTCATCAAGAATTGAAGGATTTGGGAGCTGAGCCAGAATACTAAAGCAGATCTCTTTCTCATGTACGAGATATTTCGCTGCTCGTGAAATACGTTTTGATACATCAATAACATCAAAAATATGACTGTGGTCGAGTGCTACTCGAAAGCTCGGAGCGAGCTCACGTATCACAGCATGAACAAGACCAGGATAAATCTCTCCAGGGAAATTCTGAATGCCATAACACCAACCGTCAATTTCGATTGAAAATAACTCGTCAATATGCTCTTTCATTGATTTTTCGCTTTCCATTCTACTCCTCCAACTAAGCTGCTGCTTTTGTTGCCTCCTTTAATCCTTCCCAACGTTCCCGAAGCTCATATGTAATATTTTCATTGCGATGCTCCTCAGCCGCATGCTCCTTAGCCGCTTCTTCAATAACCCTCATATCCTCCCCGTTTACCAGCCCCAAGGACGGCAGTCTGTCTTTCGAAAATCCACCTGGCAACTCACTCGGAATATAACTTTGTGCCTTGTCCCTTATCTCTTGAAGATCTGGATGTTCTCGACCAATGGAATTACCCGTTCTGTGTTCTATTGCTGATAGCTGTCCGGCAGCTGGATCCATGAAAAGAAAATCTGGGTTATCTGCCAAAGTGCTCTGTAGTGCAGGTGAAAAATTGTAGTTCTGTAAAAATTCCTCATGAGCGCTTACTATTTCAGATAACGCAAATTCCTGCTGCGTCAGAGCACCAACTTCTGGAGCATTTGCAATCTCTTTCCCCTGCGCAAATGCAAGCATGCGGGCGACACCTACCTGTTTTCGCTCCTCGACAGTGGCTCCATTTATACCCCTCATTGCGTAGTTGGATAAATCCACTTCTTGAGAGGGATGCATGCTCTGATCCAGAGAGACGGATCCTTGCTGAGTGGCTTCCATTACGGACTCATGATCACTGCTCTCCGGAGAACCTTTCGATGTGCTGTGCTCTAACTCTTCTGCCATAAAATTCCTAAACAACCTATTTCCCGAGACAAGGTCAGGGTTCATTGATTGTTATGCGGAAGAAGATTGGAAATGTAGCAAACAAGAGATAAAATTTATGAGAAAAATTCTTATTCGTCCTACATTGGAGTTCTTCTGCTGTTATTCGGGAACCTCCCTAACTCTTAGCCCAACTTTTCTCTCCGAAACTCGCCTATTTGCAGTTGCAAAGGAGAGCAACCAAACTTAATCTCATGAGAAATCTCATGGGTGTCTATTATGCCAGTTGTTTGGAAGTTTGGGGGCTCCTCAGTTGGAAGCTCAGATAATATAAGAAGAATTATTAGTCTCGTTCATGCTACCAAGACGAATCCCCGAACTATCATTTTTTCTGCTTTAAGCGGCGTCACAGATTCGCTGCTAGAACTCGCTCAGTGTTCACCTGAACACCATTCACCTCTAGTAAATGAACTCATCGACCGCCACAGTTCGATGGCCTCTTCTCTCCTGACAGGGGATGCAGAAAAGCACTGTCTTGCTGACCTGAACGCTCTTTTTGAGGATTTACAGTCCTGCCTTGCCACCAAGCATTCTAATACTCTTCACCTGCCTGAATTCTCGGATTCTATACTTAGCTTTGGCGAACTGTTGTCAACTACTCTGTTGACCCATAGCCTGCAGTCAGCCGGAGTTCATGCTGAATTTCTCGATGCCCGCTTGTTAATTCGTACTGATGAAACTTGCGGGGGAGCTAGGCCTCTGAGACCCGCATCCTATGAGGCAATCAGAGAGTATTTTTCTCAACACCCTGCTCTTCAATGCACAACTGGTTTTATCGCAAGAAGCCAGTCAGGGAAAACTACTAATCTTGGACGAGGCGGCTCAGATTATACAGCCGCGTTAATTGCAAATGCACTCGATGCTTCCATGGTCGAGATTTGGTCTGATGTAGACGGAGTACTAACCGCAAACCCTCATTATGTCTCAGATGCTCAACTTGTTTCCGAGCTGTCTTATATAGAAGCTATGGAACTGTCTCACTTCGGTGCTAAAGTTCTCTATCCTCCTACACTTCAACCAGTAAGAGAAAAAGAGATCCCGCTGTACGTCAGAAACACTATGAATCCTCAGTGCCCAGGCACTCGAGTCTCTAATACTCCTCTCTTGGAAGAGCGTTTGCGGCCAATTACCGCAATCTCCTCCATTTCCTCTATCTCAACTCTCATTCTCTCTGGCTCAGGATTAATCGGAATCCCTGGGATTTCAAAACGTCTCTTCGGAGCACTCTCTGAAAGAGGAGTCAATATAGTACTGATTACACAAGCCTCCTCTGAGCATTCGATATGCTTTGCTGTTAAGAATGACCAAGTAGAGGCGGCAATTGATGCGACTAACGAAGAGTTTCATCAGGAACAAGTACGAGGCACCATCAATCCAGTACACTACGACAACGACTGCTCTATTATTTCTGTTGTAGGTGAAGGGATGAAACATCAGCCTGGAATCGCTGGAATTGTCTTCAGTGCACTCGGAGATCAACAGATCAATGTCATTGCGATTGCTCAAGGATGCTCTGAAGAGAATATTTCATTTGTGGTAAAAGGATCAGATGAGATTCTTGCTGTTCAAACACTCCATTCACAGTTTTTTCATGATCAGACCAAAGTACATCTTGTGATTATTGGCCCCGGAAAAGTCGGCTCGGCACTCATAGAGCAACTTGCCGCACACATTTCCGACGTAAGTACTACTCTGCGGCGTGACATACAACTTGTCGGGATTGTGAAACGAAATAAGGCATTCCTCAATAAAGCAGGAATAGCTTTTCATGAATGGAGAAAGGCAGAGCAACAGATTTCCCCTCAGCATTTTGATAGGCCCGATCAGCTTGCGACTGCTCTTACCACACTAAACCTTCCGAGGCTCATCGTGGCTGACTGCACAGCTGCTGATACTTTTCAAGATATGTATCAGACGCTTCTAAGGCATGGCATTTCAATCGTATCGGCTAATAAACACGTCCAGACAGGACCAATGCAATCTCTTGATGCAATTCATGACATTCTTCAGGAGAATTCGTCCGTTTCCTGGAGATTCGAGACAAGTGTTGGTGCTGCACTGCCCATTATCTCAACGCTCTCATCACTGATTGCTACTGGAGATTCAATCATCAAGATTGAAAGCACACTCTCGGGCTCACTCGCTTTCATACTGGATACCATGCAGAAAGGAGATTCTTTCTCGACTGCCTTCAAACAAGCTCAAATGGAAGGGTACCTTGAGCCAGATCCGAGAGAAGACTTGAGAGGATCTGATTTTAAACGAAAGCTCTTAATCCTATCTCGGCTGATCGGGATCCGAGCCGAGCTTGAAGATATAAGCGTTGACCCCTTGATTCCGAATGAGATTATTCAGGATGATGTGCCCTATGAAGAATTTCTCTTAGCTCTTCCAAAAATTGATCGATATTTTGAAGAACGATTCTCGCAGAACTCAAATGGGGAATCTCTTTTTCGTTATATTGGACGTGTGGATGGTAGAAAGAAAGAGGTCTCTATTCAACTAGAGGCGGTAAACAAAAATAGCCCTTTCTATAATTTAAGTGGGACACAAAATTTAGTGGCGTTTACCACTGAACGATACCGCAATGAGCCCATCGTTATTATGGGGCCAGGGGCTGGACCAGAAGTTACAGCCTCTGGTGTTCTCTTCGATATCATTGAGACGATACAGCACCTGAAAACAAGAGGTTCAAATTAGCAAGATGAGATATGTGAGCACACGCAGAAATTGCCAACCCGTTTCGTTCGAGGATGCAATTCTTCAAGGGTTAGCGCCTGACGGAGGACTCTATTTACCTGAGGTGACTCCTCAGCTCCCTCTCCACTTTCTCGAACATATTGCCGAATATTCCCTCCAAGAAATTGGCGAACTCACAACAAGCCTCTTCGTAGAGAATGAGGTTTCAAAAGAGGGCATCAATCACATAATTAAAAACTCGCTCACTTTCCCCGCTCCTATCACAAAACTTTCTGACTCTCTCAGCGTTTTAGAGCTCTTCCATGGGCCATCTCTCGCTTTTAAAGACTTTGGAGCACGATTTATGGCTCAGACGATGGGTTGGTTCGTTAAGCAAAAAGACAATCCACTTCATATTCTCGTTGCGACCTCAGGAGATACCGGTGGAGCAGTCGCGGATGGATTTCTTAATGTTCCGGGGATCACGGTATCAATTCTCTATCCTCATGGAGGCGTTACTGAGATTCAAGAGCGACAATTGACAACGAACGCAGGGAATGTTGAAGCATATAGAGTCGAGGGCACCTTTGATGACTGCCAACGGATGGTAAAAGAAGCATTTCTTGATAATGAGCTACAAGAGAGAAAAAATCTCTCTTCGGCAAACTCCATAAATATTGCTCGACTCATACCTCAAACCTTCTATTATCTGTATGCCCTCAGCACGATGTATTCAGCGGGCAGCCCTCAAAAAATCCCGGTTTCCTTCTCTGTCCCGAGTGGCAATCTTGGAAACATCACAGCAGGCGTGTTCGCAAAGAAAATGGGGGCTCCTATCAAACATCTCATTTCAGCCACAAATGTAAACGACACGCTCCCTCGCTATTTACAAAGCGGCTCCTTTAAACCGCGACCGGCAAAGAGTACGATTTCAAATGCTATGGATGTCGGCAATCCGAGCAACTTTGAAAGGCTGGATGCTCTTTATCAGGGAGAGCATACAGGTCTCTCTCAAGAAATATTAGGCTTTGCATTTGACGACCAGACAACTCGAGCAGAGATGAAAAAGTGCCTTGAGCAATGGTCATATCTCACAGAACCTCATACTGCTGTAGCAATATCAGCAGCTCGCGAATACCTCGAGAAACAGTGCGTTCAGTTAGCGAATGGCGAATCTGAAGTTGTTATTGCTCTTGGGACTGCCCATCCAATAAAATTTTCCGACACAGTAGAAGAAACCTGCGGAACCCTGCCACCGATGCCGGAATCAGTAAGAACAATATTTCAGAAGGAGAAGCAGTTTACAGCACTCCCGCCTTCATTTGCGAAGCTCAAAGAGTGCCTCTTATCTTCGTAAGAACAAGTCAGCTTACTGAATGATAAAGTCTATGAAGTAAACTGCTATGATAGCTGCATCTTCAAGCCCACCTGCATCGTTAATGACTTCAAGGAGCTCTTCTTTAAGAATCTCTTTACCTTCAGAGCTAATTAAATCTTCTCGGCGCTTATTCGAAATAAGCGTAAGAACAGCGTCTCGAATCATTGGCTCACGAACCCGCAACTTCCCAGGCAGATTCCCGGCTAGTGGTGCCCTCTCGCCAGAATTTGGACTTACTGGCGCTTCCTCATCTTGCTCTGGTAGTTCTCCAACAAGAGTAGGTTCATATTCGAGAAGCAATATTGTTTTGAGATAACTCC
This sequence comes from bacterium, assembly GCA_009926305.1. Lineage (NCBI taxonomy): Bacteria > bacterium. The sequence continues at coordinate 30,482 of RFPC01000015.1, read as the reverse complement.
GGTTATCAGCGAGATTAATGATGAACGGCTTCATCTCCACAGTCCCGTAGGTAATCGTTACCTGCTCCTCCTCAACTTCTTCCCCCTCTGGGGTGTCTCCACCACTCATAAGGAAAAATGCAGCTCCACCACCACCTAAGAGGAGAACGACAGCAACAATGATGATCAAGAGCAACTTGCTCTTTTTCTTTCCCTCGGGTGCCTCTGCTCCACCTTCTCCCTCGGTTCCTTCTTCTTCGTCTTCTTCTGCCATTTTGCTTCTTTTCCAGTATTCCTTGTTCGAAGATCTCTCACCATAGTGTTAGATTCCTCAATACGCGACAAGGATTCACTGTAAGATCAATTATTTATCGGTTGAATTTCATAATGATGTTTCGTTAGGCGAAAAATACAGTGGAAAAGCGACAGATGGCAGGCAAGCTGCTATCCTCCTTAAGTTACATATGAAGATCCTATTTCTTGCTCCACAACCATTTTACCAAGAGCGCGGCACGCCAATCGCGGTTCGCCTTGCTTCTGAAGTGATCGCGAGACGACACGATGTTCGCGTCACCCTTATGACCTATCAAGAGGGTACAGACGTACCAATTCCGAATGTGTCCCATGTTCGAGTCTCTCCAATTCCAGCGCTCTCGAATATCCAACCAGGCTTCTCGCTCAAGAAGCTCTATACCGACCTGTTTTTCTTCGGTGCTATCCTCAAGGCGCTTTGGAAAAATCGAAATGACCAGTTTGAACTCATCCATGCGGTAGAAGAATCCGTATTTATGGCGCTCGTCATCAAGTGGGCTTTAGGAATTCCCTATATTTACGACATGGATTCAAGTCTCTCACTCCAGATTATTGAGAAAATGCCGTGGTGTAAATTCTTGGAGCCTCTGTTGCAGTGGCTTGAAAATCTGGCAATACGCAATAGTGTTGCCGTTGTTCCAGTCTGTGATGCCCTTGCGATTCTCGCAGAGTCCGGTGGTTCGAAAAGAACGCAAATACTCCCCGATATCTCACTTCTCGATTACAATCATTCTACAGATCCAGCTACTGACAGCTCTCTAGCTAGCGATGAACCGGACCTCAGAAGAGAGGCAGACATACCAGATGATGCGAGCATTATTCTTTATGTTGGGAATCTCGAAAAATACCAGGGCATCGATCTTCTCATAGAGGGGTTTGCTCATGTACATTTGAAACATCCAAATGCTTATCTTCTCATTATTGGAGGAACTGATAGACATATTACAGCGTACAGAGAAAAGATTCTGAGACTGGAGATTCCAAGCAAACGGGCACAACTTCTTGGCCCACGCCCCGTAGCAATGCTCTCTGCCTACCTCATGCAAGCTGACATTTTAACCTCGCCTCGAACGCTTGGAAACAATACGCCGATGAAGGTCTACTCTTATCTCCATGCAGGCATCCCGCTACTTGCAACAAAACTTCCGACTCACACCCAAGTTTTAACAGATGAGGTAGCGCAATTAGCAGAGCCAAGACCCGATGAGTTTGGTGAAGCGCTTGATACTCTGCTCACATCAAGAACTCGCAGAGATGAGATCAGTACAAATGCGCGAAAACTGGCAGAAGAGAAGTATACCTTTGAGGTCTTTGAGAGAAAGCTGAATCGACTCTACGACGGCGTTCACTCAGATATCAAGGAAGAACCAGCTACCTCTTTCCAGAGAAGAAGCTGACCGAGCATTGCATGAAGCGCTACCTCGACTCGGAAATGATCGTGACCTACTGAGACCTCTTTAAAGTCTGCGCTCTTAAAGCTCTCTAGCTCCTCGATATCCCACCCAGCCTCTGGACCAATTGCGAGAGCAATTCCTTCTGGAAACTGATTCGTCACTTGAGTCGCTGTGATGATGGAACGGACAAGATAAGAAGAGGCTCCAGGCTCACCTACCATGCGGACAGAAGACGCTGAGAGGTCTGACCAGAGTTCAGTAATACTATTCAGAACCTCAACTTTCGGAAGATATGCATTACCAACCTGTTCAGCGCCTTTCACAAGCTCAGCTTGTTGCCTCCGATATTGAAACATCTTTGACTGCCGATAACTTTTCTCGCCTAAGACGCTCGGGAAGAAGATTACTTTCTCTATCCGAAACATGGCAGCACATTGAAGAACCTTCTTCAATGTCTGCGGGCGACAGATCCCTTGCAATAACGTGACTGGCAAATAAGACGGTGCTTGCTCTGTCCGATCAAAAAGACAAAAAGATATTTCGCTGCTCGTTATCCGCTCACATCGTGCTTTGGCAATACCGAACGATTCTATGATGACTGGAAACTCGTCTCCGAGCTCCATTGCATGCAAATCGGAGACATACCTGAGTCGCTCACCAGAAACGACTGCCGTAGTATACTTGCCCTCCTCTTCGGCACACTCTGCTTGAAATAGAAACAGGTAGTTCATCTAGATACGTACTTCCGAACGGACTGACTTTATCTTGCGCAATCTTGTGGACAGGTAACAGGGGTTTCAGCACACGGACATCCAATGGCTTGGCATACCATTTCTTCACACCGCCCGTTACCACACCTATTCTGGCACACTCTCTTATCGGAAGGACGTGTAGGGTCTTTCTCCTGAATGGAAGGAACTTGATGGGGAACTGCAATCCCACGGGTAAACACCCTACCATCACCAGAGGAGCACTTCGGAGGCATACTCTTCATCATTGGAAATCCAGCCTCAATGCATTCCTCATAAGAACGGATCTCTCGATCAGAAGACTGCGCAAGACTACATGCCGAAAACAGAATAAGAGTAGCAACTGCCCATCCTCTCAATCCCCAGCATCGAGTTTTTGCTTTTCTCTGTTTCATACTCTTTCCTCTCCTCTCTCTCCTACACCTTCATGCTTTTTCGGAGTCATCACTTTCGGATGTCGTGATACCCATTCTACAAGCTCCTCGGCAGTTTGAGAAAATGTCGTATACTTTGTACTGAGGACAGACGCTATTCCTGCATTCGTTATTATACGATCACTCCCAAAAAACTGTGGCACATCTCCACAAAATCTGCGAACTGGAAGAACTCCACATTCTACACGCGCTATGTCTGACTGATGTAACGGCTGCTGAGGAGCTAATGTTCTATTTATCTCTTGTAGAGCTTGTTCTACGTGAGAATCGGGGACACGAAGCGGCTCATTCCCTTGCTCCGTACAGGGGATATACCAGGTGCCGACAGCAGTGTGTAATTCAGTCCCGTTTATACTGCCATTATCCTGTACCCTTACTCCCCGAGGACTAAAAAACAAGATTTGGCGAGTATCCGCGGATTCAAAACCGAGAGCATTCTCTCCCACTAAATTGCGGTGAAGCACCAGGTTAAAAGCGAGCGCCCAGTTTTCTACATCATGCTGAAGAGGCACTGGAAGCTCAATACAATTCGCCCACGGTCCAAGACAAAGAATTATGAGATTCGCTCTCTTCTTGCGTCCGTCTGCTATCTGCAGGACGTACTCATCAGCTTCCTGCTGAATGGAAACTACCTCCTGATTCTCATGAACGACTCCGCCGCAATCAATAAAACTACGGACCAGATGCGCCGCTAGCTCGGAGGGGTTAAGAATGCGAGCGTCACTCCACTGAAAGAACTTCTTTTCTTTACAATTTTTGAAAAACTGATTGAGCGCCAACTGTTCTTTGGAAGCAATTCCATTCCATTCCGTAGGAAATCCGAATAGGGTTGAGATAAATCCATACCCGATACCTGCAGTCGCTAATATACTCGCTCGCTTCATGCCACGCCCTGAAATACCGAGCGCACACCTCAAGGGAGCTACGTACTCACTGAGATTTTCCAGACAATAATTTTTTGCGGCTAGTGAACGGGCTAATCTTCTAAAATCACATTGCTGGAGATACCGTAATCCACCATGAATTATCTGATGACTATTATTTGAGGTCGCATGGTGAAGAGAGCCTCGCTCATATAGTGCAACTGAGTACCCTACACGAGCCAGCGCCTCAGCAGCTGCAGTGCCGAAGATTCCTCCTCCTACGATAGCAATCTGACTCTCACTCATTCAGCTCTTCTACCTACAATGCTCTTAGAATTTTACTCGTCGTTTTGCTTTTACAATTAACATCCCACCATGAGTAAATGGAAAGAGTGTATCGAGTACAATAGCCATGGAAAGGAGCGGGCCTACCAAACCGAGAATCAGGGAGTTCTTCTTGGCTCTTTGCAGGGTGCTTGGGGTCACGAGGTTTCCTTTCTTTCCGCCCTTGGCTGCCTTTAGTAACGTCAACCCCCCATTGATTACGGTATCAACCAACTGGGCAAAAAGGCGCGAGTAGCTGTATGATCGAGTAATATCAAAGTGAGGTGCTAAGAGCTCTGTTAGCTGTTCACCAGTATAACCTGGGCGAAGATGCCCATGAGCCTCGTCCGTTTGCCCAATCTGATGACGGAACCAACGGAGAATACCATTTTTGGGGTTCGGAACGTTAACGATTAACTCTCCGCTATCTTTCAGAACACGGTCTATCTCAGAGACAAAGGCCTTATCATCTTTTACATGCTCCAACATATCTACAACGAGAATATAATCCATGCTTTTATCAGCGAGGGGAAGCCGCTCAGCCTCTAATTTAAAAACTCGCTCTCCAACCATCATGCGAATTGATTCTACGGCTTCGTCAATGAGATCTAGACTGGACCATTCTCCGCCCAGCTGCCTTAATTTAAAACTTACTACTCCGCTATCTCCGCCAATATCACATAGGTTCTTCCCTGAGAGCTCTGATGGCAGGCATTTTTGTAGCATTCGAAACTTCTCGCGTTTCAAGGGCGAGTGCTTAAATATCTGCTGCACGAAGCGATATGCCTCGCTTTGAGTGTCACTGACCGCTGGCGCACTATGGTGATACAACACTATCCTCCGAGACGTTTCTTCCGAAAATTCTTCTTCTCAAACGAGCTACAAAATCTCTTATGAAGAACTTCAAACCACGACGCTTATTGTTCAGCCATAAAAGCGTATAACCGCCATTTCCAAGGAAAAATCGAAGCATCTTGCCTCTGATGGAGGGAAGAAAACAGGCAATATGAGTGAGCATATGAAGCTCGGTCTCTATAAACTGAAGTCCAGAGTGTCGGGGAAAATGCTTAGTCGTTCTCCCATAATTTGGAATACTCTTCCCCTGACGTCGATGAGTTTCGATCACTCTAAAAGCTCGCCAGCGTTTTTCAGTCACCATTTGCTTGTTACAACTCATGGCTTCAGCGTGCGTTAACGTTCGACATGAGATGTCCTGTGTTCTTTCTGCTGACTGAACAGCCTCCCTACCTCGATCGGTTCTGATCAAAGCAAAGCTCCATCCATCCGAAAATTGAATGTCATCCTCAGGAGGCGCCATCCATGGATCACCAACGGCAATATCCGCAAACTCTGAAAGACCATCAAAACAGGTTAGGCATCGAGAGGGCGTATAGAGTCGATACAAGATGTTAATCATTTCCATCGAAGAGGGGCGAAACCCCTTCTTCGAACCAAAATAGACGGGATAGGTGCTTCCATCTTCGTATTGAAGGTGTGGAGCTCCTGGATGCTTCCCTATACGGGAGATAAATCTCCTCGCCCCAGAGGTCTTTTCTCCAAGGGACTCCCAAATGATGCGAAAAGCTTCGTGTTCGATCGCGGCGTGACAGAACAATCCAATAGTGAGCACTATTCGCTCACGGAGTGCTTCTTGAAGCTTTGCTGCTTTCTCAAACCCATGAATCTGACACGGCAAACCAACAAGTGCATAGCGACCTGGGATACGAAGTATTTCTTCGAAGACTTGATTGGTCGGACTGATTGCATATTTCGATTTTGTAGCTCGCAGTAACTCGTCCTCTGTCCGAGCAATTACGGGCTTCCCTTTCCAAAGATGCCCTTCATCAGATTCAATAACCACAGCTCCATCAATCTTCCCTGTCTTCAGCAGGTGAATCAAAAGCGCCGTAACGAGCCCTCCGCTCGTTGAAGACTCACGAAGCGATTGCTCACTGGCATGAGCAAGCATGGCCGCCTGAAATTCACCGTGAGTTTCGTCCAAACTCGGAGTCCGACCAAATTTTTCGCGAAATTCATTCTCATAGCTAAACTCATCGCCGGGACACACCTTTACGCAAAGGTCACAATCGGTACAGGCAGAGAGATTTTGAACGGTCGGATATTCCTCTTCATCTAATCCCAGCACTTTGGTGGGGCAAATTCCAATACACGATCCACATCGATGACAAAGTCCACCGTCGATGATTCTTGAAAGCGCTCTCAGAGCCCTAGGCTGCTCTTCTTCAACAGATGGAGGCCACTCCATACTCTCAAGGAAGGGCGAGCTCTCCATTCGCAGAGGGCTCTCATTCGGTAGAATTCTCAGTCTTGTTTGCATGCGACAAAAAGTTGATGAGGGTGAAGCGCATTACCCAACTCATACCTTCCCCTGTGATGTACTCTTGAACGACACTCACCGTCCTAAAACGGTACAGCTTCAGGCGATGAATGTCCACTTAACCTATTGAAATATTTGAAAGCTACGAAATAGCTGCAAAGAAAATTTTGTGCTTCCGAGAAAGAGAATTTATACTCTCTAAAGAAGTTTAGGGGGTTATGCCACTTGGCAGGGTTGTTGAATTACCCCCATGAAGACATCAACTCTGTGAGCCCTAAAAATACTGGTGAACGATACCTTCTCTCTCTTTTGAGAGAGCAACTCTTCACGATACCCCCCCAAAAGGCCACAGCTCGTTTGCGGAAGGTACCAAGGATGGTCATATTGCTGATAATGCTAGATACGCAAGAAGTTTTCTTAGAATCTTCAAGAATCTACGTCACGTTCTGGCAAGATGGGCAATAACTTACGTAAGGATTTCAGATGGTGGGCAGTCTCTCATCATACGAAATATTTGCAGAAGAAAATCATGGACGAAGTGCAGAAAAAACCTACAGCAGAAAAGGATGAGGAAAATATGCAAGACCAAGAAGAAAATGCAATTGTAGATCGCCTTTTTCGTTCGTTCGAAGACCTTGAAAAGGCTATTGGCAGCGCTCGGAAAACACTCGAAGAGCGAGGAGAAGTACCAGAGGAAGTTGTTGCACGATTGAATTCGTACGACACCATCCTGGACAAACAACGGAAACTCGCCCATCGACTCTGCGAGAATATCAAAAAGGGAGATTGGGACGAGGTGACTCGTCAAGTCGGACTGATCAATGGTCTCTCTGGAATGATACGAGATGACGCTCGAGCCATCCTATCGTCACTCTCTTTAAATAGTGATGATGAGGTCTCAACAGATAAAATGCATTTCTGTTAAGATCATATCATCTTCTTGAATGCCGTCTGTAACCACATGGGTTACGGACGGCTAGAAACCCTCCACTGTTCGACGTTCCGCAATCCACTCCCAAAACCGTTCACTTTCAGTTCATGTCAGCCCCATGAAAAGTTTTTTGGGCAGACATATCCTCATTCCCGCTAACGGTAAAATGCGCTAAACTGACCATCTCATGAAAAAAGAGCAGCCCCCAAAGATATGTCATTCTCAGGAAACAGGCGTAGCGCTGGTTATGGTGCTCTTTGTAGTCGCTCTTTCATCAATTATCATTACTCAACTCACATACACCGGCAGCCTTGATACAAGCCTACACTTGTATTCGAAACGCTCGCTTGAAGCTGAGTACCTTCTCAAGTCAACTATAAACTTTGGCAGAGCGATTCTTAAAACAGACATATCGCCAGAAGATACAGAGCGTGATTTTTGGGCACCCTTCCTGACTGGATTAGAACTTCCGCGGGAGGTATTAAATATCGAAGACCCAGCGGTGCGGATTGAATTAGAGATTCGACCAGAGGAGGGGAAGCTCCCCCTCCGCTCCTTAGTAAGTGGAAGACGCGGCAATGAAAAATGGCGGGATGTTTTTGTCCGATTTTTTCGAAAAATGGGCTTCGATGATGACAATCTTCCTGATGAAAGTGGTCTATTCCCCGGGCGGGTCTTTAACGCGAGTGAGGTTGTTGCAAACCTGATTGACTACATGGACCCTGACAACGAGAACTATCAGGCGAACGAATTTCCTCTTGGCCTAGAGTCAACGTTAGAAAAAGACGTCTTTGCTAATCAGCATATTCGGTGGCTTGGAGAGCTTCATAACGTTCCTGGAATGAACCAGAGCAGAATTAGGCGGATCTCACCATTTTTGACGAGCTTTGGCTCTGGACGAAGGATTAACATTAACCTTGCCCCTCAAGTAGTGCTTGAGTCTCTGAGCCCTGAAATTGGCCCAGCCGAAGTTGAGGCTATATTGGAGATTCGACGGTCAGAAACCCCCTTCGATAACAAAAATCGAAAAGTCTTGTTATCTCAGATAATTGGTGCGGATATCTATGATGAAATTGCCTCGATGATCGATGTCCAGAGCCGTTGGTTTCAGATTATTGCAAAGGTTGATTACGGAGCCTCAACCTCTTTTATGAGAGCATACGTCTCTCAGACCCAGACGGGAGAACTCCCAATCGTTAGAATTTCAGAGATTTTTTCGTGAGCTATTGGATTTTTCACGCTCTTTCTGGCATCTTACAGCAGAATAGAGGGTAAGGCGGATACTTGGCCGGTGACGCAAAGCGTCAGAATCATGCCCGAGAAAAAGTGCACTCTGGCAAATAACAGCTCTCTCGCTGAAAGAGAGTGAAAGCTTGAGAGTACGCGAGAGAGTGGAGAGGTCGAAAGCTTGCGTCTCGCATGCTCCTTCGCAAAACGAGATTTAGAGAATTAGAAACAAAGAGGTCAAAAAAGATGGCACGTCGATGTGATATTTCAGGAAAACAGGGACAGTTTGGACACCGAGTGAGTCACGCAAAAAACCGTACCAAGCATCTTTTCAAGCCGAATTTACAGAGCCGCAAACTGTTTATTCCAGATGCGAGTGCTCCCGAAGGTGGAAAGTACGTTAAAGTGAAAGTTTCTACTCGCGTTATGAGAACCATCGACAAGCTTGGTGTTCGTGGTGCTCTTAAGAAGTACGGCATTAACGTGCAAGACATTCTCGCTTAGAACGACGAAAAATCCACTTCACCGAAAAATTACTGACATAAAGGCTCATCGCTATGAACGTTGAGTAAGGGCACGTGAGGGCTTCGTCCGAGACAGACCCCCGTATGACACCCCTTGTCACTTGATATTGCTGGGTTACATGACATCACTGGCGCTGCAAGCTCGGTAACCACCTAGCACTCCCATACCCGTTGAACACCGCCACAGAATCTCCCGCCGGTTTTACAGCTCGCCAACCAGCGTAGTAGAATCAAAAGTTATAGCTGGATCTTATGCAAATTACAGAAAGTATCTTTATTGGTATAACTGGCAGAGAGCCGCTCTGGTCTTTTGCCGCTGTCCTGTGACGCTCTTGTTACTACTCTATCGGCAGCTGAAGCTCCTGACTGTCTTCTGGTCCCTGAGTGTTCGTTGAGGGAAGATTGTCTACCAGCCCTGAACCTCTCCCAAGCGATGGTGTAGTCTCTCTCACCACATCCACGCTACCTGAGAGTTTATCGGCTGATGACATCCTCACTGCATCTTTCATTTGACGAGCGAGTAACTTTTCTGTGAAGCCAAAAAGAGAGTTGACCCCTATAAGAATCAGAGCCACACCAAATATCTTTTTCAAAAGAGGCGCAGAAAGATAGCTACTCGCGTAAGCCCCTAAATATGCTCCTATCAAGGCCGTTGGAAGAACTATAGCCACCAAACTCAGATCAACGCTCCCGCCCATATAGTGCCTCAAAGCTGCCACCGCAGAGCTTGGAACAATCAGAAAAAGGGAAATCCCAATGGCGGTATGTACGGGAACGGCCGCAAAGTACATGAGAGCTGGTACGTAGATAACTCCACCACCAATACCAAGCAGGCCACTTAAAAAGCCGGCCGCCGCCCCCAAAATTATGAGCACCGCACTTGATGCAAACATTGCATATCCCTTTTTATTGTATACGTCCGAATCCCCGAGAGCCCCTGTTGTAGGATACATTCGTGCGCTAAGCAAATAAACGCCAATATTTATTGGGAAATAGACTGATACCGCCCGTTTCCAGCACTCCGAGACAGGCAAGCCTCGCTTTTTCGCTCACCCACTTACGCGTATAACCTGTGAAAAATCTACTATCGGAGGCAACCCCAGATGCGAAGTGCCTAAACACCAGAACCAGCTTTTCTCGCTGATTAACTCCGTAGGAGCATAACGCACCTTCAGCACACCCCCAGACGGCTTCTATCCTAACTTCATGGATTTTGAGGAAAAACCTCCTCATCCGTATCGAATAGAAGACCTGGATTTCGAAGCTGAACACCTGCTTGCTTTACCCGTAACCAGATATCGCGAGCAATCTCTTTCGAATCCTTATCAAGAAGCTCTTCAATATTAGAGATATTGAAGATGTAGTTCATGACGCTGATAACATTCACTGGAGATGCTTGGTCATCTTCCATACGGTCGCGGATTGAAAGAAGGAACTCCTTCAAATCCTTACTGTTTGTAATTTCACCTTGATACGAGCTACGGGAGCCACCAGTAGAAGTGCCAGTTTGAGCCTTCGAATTTTTCTTTTTTGAACCAGAAGCCGCCATCGTATTTTTCTCCAATTCTATTCGTTACTGAGATACTTCCCCATGCTACCAATGAAAGGCAAGTCTAAAAAGTCCCAAGACGGCATTTCTAGAGGCCACCTGAGCAAGGACATACTAAAAAACGCCCCTCGTATTCCTAAGATGGGGAATTACCCTCATTCGGCTCAATCTTTTATCAATATTCGCTCTTTCGATAACTCTCTACTTTAAAACGCATCTACAGGAGCAAATTCAATCGCTGCTCCATAGCGCAAAGGGTCTGGATCAAGGGGATCTACAAGGATCGGCTCACTGACGAGGACCCCCTGCACTCTGATACGCCGCGGCTCTATCCCAAATCTGGCCAGCTGATTTCCTAACTCCTCTGCTCGGCGCTCTGCAAGATAACGACCATACTCGTTATTCACATCTTTCGACTTCACGTAGGAATAGACTCGAAATCTTGACCAACCAAATCTATCTCGGTGAATTGCTACGAGCTCCTCAAGAATAGGAAGGGCAGATGGTCGAAGAACAATCTCATCGGGCTGAAAAAACATATCGGCTGGGAATATATCGCGTGATGGATGAATCTCTTTCTTCCGTTCATAGTGATGCGCAAGCACCTCATGCGCGAATGCCCTTGCACGCTCACGACGGATATCGCGAGCCACCTGCATCAGGTCCTCCTCAAAGCTATCCTGGACAGCCCCCTGAATTCCTCCGAAGACAATACCGAAGCCCGCACCAATCAGTGCTCCCGGACCAGTAGCTGAGGCCACCTGAGCACCAGTAATCGCTCCCGTTCCTGCACCAGAAAGAGCGCCAAGTAGCGCCCCCTGCGACTGCTTATCAGGTCCTGGACGAGGTGTCGTGCAAGCAACCAAAGTTACGCACACTCCACATAAAAGAAAAAACAAAACAACACAGCGTGCCCTGAGGCTTCGTTTTGATACTGAAAGATTCATAACTCCTTCTCCTTCGGAATCTCATCAAATGCCAGGTCTCTCATCGTATATTGAGATAAGTACGGACTAGACCCAGCGTTTCTTTTTATCTCGGCAATTGCCTCGCTATTCCCTACCACAACAATTCTAAGCTCGCTTAAGTTCCACCATCGATTTGCCGCACTACTCACTGCATCACGAGAAACGGCAAAAATATTATCAACATATGCCTCATCATAGTCGGCAGGATAGTTGAAGTAATCGAGCAGAACCATGCGTTCCAAAACCTGCCCTGGAGAAGTAAAGCGAAAGACAAAACCGCTTTGTGCTGCATGCTGCACCACAGCTAATTCCTCGGCCGAAGGTGCAGCATTCCGTATCAAATCTAATTCATCAAACGCTCGCTCCAAGGCATCATAGGCTGATTCTGATTTTGTCTGGATGAAAAGCGTGTTCTTTCCCTCTTGATAGCCAGGAGATACGAATCCATAAACAACGTAGGCCAATCCGAGATCCGCTCTGATTTTTTTTGCAAGACGAGAATCCAATCCATCTCCAAGAATACTATTCAAAAGACTAATTGCGTACTTATCCTCGGTATGACGCTCAGGACCAGCTTGCACCATCTGGATGACGGCCTGAGTATGATTTCCTTCAACAAAATATATTCCGGGGGGTGCGACTTCAATATTCCGTTTCGGCTCGGGAAGTAGAGACCCACGAGGAGTCCACTTTGAAAGATATTTGGTAACGAGCTTATCTACCTCATCCCGCGAAACATCTCCTGTTATGACGAGAACAGCACCATCTGGCCTTACATAACGACGATGTGCCCTCAACAGTGCAAGCCGATTCAACTGCTCAACATCGCTCGACTCACTAACCGAGCCGAATGGCGACTTACGATACAGAAGGTAATTTGAGGTAATGCTCGCAATAGAGTTCGGATCATCATCACTACGCCGAATAGACTCTAGAAACTGTGTTTTTAAGACCTCCAGTCGCTTTTCATCAAATCGAGGATGGAGCAAGACATCCGTAAACAAAGCGAATACCTGGTCAAGATCGACAGAGAGCGAGTTAAATGAAACTTTGCCAAACTCAGCTGAGTATCCAGAGCTAATGGACGCCGCCAATTCACGTAAACGCACATCAAGTTGTTCAGCTGAAAGCTTCTTTGTTCCGCCGAATCGAAGCATTTCTCCCATGGCATCAAGAGAGCGGTACTCAGATTCTTCGGCATGGAAGATTCCACCTTTCAGAAAGAGTGCTCCAGAGACCATCGGCAACTCATCGTCTCGAATAAACATAACCTTCAAACCATTATCAATCTGCCACATCTCTGGCTGTGGGTACTGAATAGCTACTGGCTCTGGAAGTTTCCCGCTAAACTCTTGAAAGGCTCTTTGATGCGAACTCTGAAAAATACATCCCGAAAGACACACTGGAAGTGCAGCAAGGGCTACTCCCAGGAGCATTTTCAATTTCACCCAACGTCTTAGCCTTAAAAGAGAATGACACTGCAAAAGAGAATGACACTGCAAAAGAGGGGCACGCTGTAACATCCACGTTTTCATAGATTGCCATCCTTTCGTGAAAGAAAGCCGACGGTACGAGTTTTTTTCGTTAACAGCTCTTGCGCCACACTCCTTACTTCTTCTGGGGTGGCTGCTAACATTTGTGAATACCAGTCAAACATGACACGCCAACTACCAAACTGCTGCTCCAACTCAGCGAGCTGTTTTGCAAGGCCCATATTACTCACCAGACCCAGCATCGCATTTTTCATCAACGTCCTCTTGATAATCGTCAGCTCTTCAGCAGGGACTTCCTGCTGAAGAAGTTCTCGAAGGCTCTTGTCGAATGCCCGCAGTAGAGTTTGATTAGAATGCGATGCCGTGGGCTCACCATAGATCACGGCCAAATTGGGATATGCAACGCTAGGAGCTTCAAAAAACCCAAGGCTTGAAGCAATCTTTTTCTCAAGAACCAGCTCGCGAAAAATTGGAGACACTCGGCTGCCCATTGCATACTCGAGAAAAAGAGAAATTGCTACGTCCTGTGGATCGGGATACACGGGTTTTTTGTAACCGATAAACAGAGACGGCTCTGCATCATGAATGACTGTAAATCGCTTCTCACCATTTTGTTTCGGCTCAATTTCCGTCGGGCCCTCTGGACGCGGTCCGCGCAAGACCCGGCCAAAGTACTTTTCGATAATGGGCAAAGCCTGATCACTTGATAGTGCACCAACGATACTCACTACAATGTTAGAAGCAACGTAGTACTTTTTATGGAGATCCAAAACGTCTTGCGGCTGAATACGACGAATATCCCCTTCATACCCAATTACTGGATTGCGGTAAGGGTGCCGTTGAAACGCCTGGCTTAATAAGTGCTCATACAACTTTCCAGACGGGCTATTCTCATATCTCCCCCGACGCTCCTCTATGACAACATCGCGCTCTTTAAAAAACTGGCGGGCGACCGGACGCATTAGCCTCTCTGACTCCATCCAGCACCAAAATTCAAAAGAAGTAACCGGAAAGCTCGTGAAGTAATTTGTTAACTCCTTCCCCGTGGTCGCGTTCATCCCATGAGCACCCCACTTCCGGTAGAGATTCGTGAATTCTTCTACCCTCCATAGACGGTTTAACTCATCCAAGAGACTTGTCTTCATCGCAAGTTCTTCACTTGAGAGCGCTTCCCCGAAGTCACTTTTCCCGTAGAGCTTCTCAAGCTCTTTTAACAGCTCTCTTTCCCGCTCATAGTTAGAGGTTCCGATTTCTGGAGTTCCCTTAAACGCAAGGTGTTCAAACAAGTGTGAGGCTCCCGTCTTGCCGAGCACTTCATTCACTCCCCCTACCCGTACCGAGACGACTCCCGAGAACACAGGAGCAACATCTCGCGTATAAAACAATACCCGCAAACCATTGTCTAAAACGAACTCCTCTACACCCTCTTCAAGTCGTTCGAAAGACTGCACACTGAGAAGCTTATCGCCCGCTTGCTCGTTGGAATCAGCGTGAGAAAAAGGAAGACAAGTTATCAGAGGGAAAAGAATGAAAAATAAAAAACTTTTATAAAGAGTCAGCATAACACCAATGAGGAGATTTTTTCTGCAGAATAAACTGCCAAATCAATAGTCTCACTCCTCTCACAATCGGACAAGCATGCATCTTCAGAAGTCACCAAAAAGAGTTCTGAACAGGTGGGTAAGTGCGCACTAAAAATTTCGAGCTCGCTATCCTCCCTCTTCTGAACAATGCCTTAAGCGCTCTGAGAAATAGGTATTCGAATCTGCGCGGTCGTTCCACCCCCTTCCCGCTCATGAAGAGCGAAACTTCCGCTAAACAGCTCAATGTAACGGCTCACGAGAGCGAGGCCTAGCCCCCCGCCCTGTTGCTCCAACGTCTCTCTTCCTACCTGACCAAACATCTCCATCGCCTGCTCTACCTGCGAAGACGAGACACCAATTCCCCTATCATGGACCTCCAGCACTAAATATCCATCTTCACGTCTTAACTGCACTTCGATAGCACCTCCCTTACTCGAAAATTTCCCAGCATTCTCGAAGATTCGCACCATGACGTCCTGAAATTGCGGTCGATAAAGATAGGCTTTCTGATGAGGAGCCTGATTCTTGAAAGAAAATGAGCATTCATTACAGAGCTCAGCGTCATACTGTGACTCCATCGTCTCCTGAACGAGATCCGCCACCACCATATGCTCAGCTCGTTCCTGAAATAATCGACCTGCTATGCCAGCTTCTACTTGTTGGATGAGCATAAAATCATTCACGAGACGCTCGAGACGCTGCCCTCCTCGATAGATAGCCTCAAGCAATGTTCGCGTTCGGTCTTCCGAGAGCGATTCAGCATGTTCCAGCAAGAGCTCTGCCCCTGTATTAATCGCTACTAAAGGTGTACGAAACTCATGTGAGAGAGTATGAATAACCCGTTTTTGAAATTTCTCTTGGAGTTGCACTCCTCGCGCATGTAATTCACTTGAACGCGTTAGTTTTCCACGAACAACCGCAAGGAGGTGCTCTGGATCAAATGGCTTGGTCACGTAGTCATCCACTCCACTCTTCAAGCCAGCATGAACCTCTTCCTTTTCTGCTAACGCTGACAAGAAAACAAATGGGATATGAGAGGCCTCGGGAATTGCGCGAACTTCTTTCAGAAAATCAAATCCTCCCAGCTGAGGCATCATGACATCACAAATAACGATATCGCATCTTCCTTTTTGAACGAGGTCTAGAGCTGCCACTCCGTTCATCGCAGATTGCACTTGAAACCCGTTCGCACGAAAAAGCGTTCTGAGCATTTGAAGAATAGTCTCGTTATCATCAACGAGCAGGATTGATGGAAGATTTGATTCTTCGTCTGACAACATCATGAAAACCACACTAAGAACACACACTTTCTCGGCTGATACATGGAAAGGTCGGCATATTTTTCAGATATCTTGACGGAAATCTTCTATAACCCATTAAGATTACATATAGTGATTTCCTCTGGAAAGTCTGGGTATCCACCTGAAAAAATGGACAAAATCTGGTCAACTCGATAAGCTTTCCACCTTAATTTTACGGAGAAATGAATACATGGAAAATGCATCAATTTTTGCCCTTTTCCCCGGACAAGGCGCTCAAATGGTCGGTATGGGCAAGAGCTTCTTCGAGAATTCTTCACATGCAAAAGAACGGTTCCAAGAAGCAGATGACGCGCTCTCCATGAAGCTATCAACGGTTTGTTTTGAGGGACCGATAGAACAACTTACGAAAACCGAGATTACTCAGCCCGCCCTACTCACCGTCAGTGTAATCGCTTATGAAGCCTGGAGACAGAAAAATCCTGATATCCAGATTAAAGTAGCTGCAGGACATAGCCTTGGCGAATACTCTGCGCTCGTGGCAAGCGGAGCAATTTCATTCCGAGATGCACTCCTCCTCGTCCATAATAGGGGGAAATTCATGCAAGGAGCAGTGAAAGAAGGCGAAGGCAGTATGATTGCTGTACTCGGCAAAGAGCTGAGCGAAATTAAGGCTGCTATTACCGACTGCGCAGGGACGACAGTACAAATGGCTAATATCAATGCTCCTGGACAAGTGGTACTTGCTGGTACGGCGGGTGATATTGAAATTTTTTGTGAAAAAAATCCTGCGTGGAAGATAAAGAAACTTCAGGTGAGCGCTCCGTTCCACTGTAGCCTTATGAAGCCAGCTGAAGAACAACTGGCCCCGTTACTTGCTGAGGTAGAGCTTCATACCCCTCAGTTTCCAATCGTTCAAAATGTCTCTGCTGCACTCACGGAAGATCCGAAGATAATTCGAGAAAACCTTGTAAAACAGGTATGTGGTTCGGTACGGTGGGTTGAATGTGTAGAAAGTGCGATTCAATTATGCGGAGTAACGAATAGTGTTGAGTTTGGCAGCGGTAAAGTTCTCACTGGTCTCATGCGTCGCATCAACAAAACCGTTCAGACGATGAACATATGTGAGTATGAGGATATTGTCTGAAATATCGCAACGAGCAGAGCACATGAGTAGCATTGCTCCGATGAAGATGTCTAACAGGAAAATAATCGATATCATTCAAAAAGTGGCATAACAAACGAAAAAGAAATGACGACAAAAACTCTACAAAATCTCCAGAATCCACTGCTTTCTCTGATCGGTAACACACCACTCGTCCGTTTAGATCTCCCGACCGAGGCCACCGTATACGCAAAATTAGAGTTTCTTAACCCTGGGGGAAGTATCAAGGACCGAGCTGCCCTGTACATGGTAGAAGATGCCGAAGAACGTGGGCTCTTAAAGCCAGGAGGAACTATCGTTGAGGGCTCGTCGGGCAATCAGGGAATTGCTCTTGCAATGATAGGAGCCGTCAAGGGATATCGTGTCATCATCGTTGTTCCAAAACACACCAGCTCTGAGAAGAAAGCTGCTCTCCGAGCCTATGGCGCAGAGCTCCACATCGCTCCTGATGCTTCTAGTCACGATGATCCTGACTCGTACAGCAAGAGAGCGCAGAAGCTGGCTCAAGAGATCCCTGGGGCGTTCATGCCAAATCAATATTACAACGTAAAAAACGCAGAAGCACACTACGCGTCCACTGGCCCCGAGATATGGGAACAGACAAATGGAGAGATAACTCATTTCTTTTGTGGGATGGGGAGTTGCGGAACAATCTCTGGCACTTCAAAGTTTCTGAAAGAGAAAAACTCCCAAATAGTAGTAACAGGTGCGGACTCTGCCCATTCGCTTCTCTCTGCAAAAACTCCTCGAGCTTATGCAGTTGAGGGTATCGGAGTAGATGTCTTCTCAGAGGTTCTACAGCGCCAACTTGTTGATACCGTGGTGCCCATTTATGATGAGCATGCCTTTCAAACGGCTCGAGAGTATGCTCGGAAGGGATATCTGGTCGGACCAAGTAGTGGCGCAGTGCTCTATGCGCTGTCGACACAACTTCAACACCTAAAACGAGACGATGTGGCTGTTTGTATCCTGGCAGACTCAGGCAGAGCCTACTTAAGTAAACTCTTCTCTATACAGATGAGTGCTGCGGACCTCGAGGCCTATCACGAGGAACGAGAAGCAGAGCGTTCTGTTGCTCTCTAAGGCGAGACCAGCTCCAACACTCGAAAACATGAACGTTGATTCAAATCGAAATTGACAAGGTCAGTGCGGAACCCACTGTGTAATCAGCACATAAGACGGGACACTTCGATATAAACCGCACTCATTCACGAAACAAATCATTCGACCCTCACGAATAACAATGAGAACGAGACATCCTTTCACTTAACGCTGGAGTTGAATATGAATATTAATCCGTCGCTGCAATCACTCTCAAGAATCGATTTTGCTTTAACACCTCAACGAATCAATACGTTAAATGGTGAGATGGGACTCGATAACTCTGCTCCACCCCCGCTTGATAGCGATCCTTTCAAGATTGGAAATACCGGGGAAATTGATGAGGAAGCCTTTCAGCATGCGCTTGTTCGTTACCTACTTGAAGAGCAAGATCAATCTCTGGCAAGTGCTTATGAGAAGCAATTTAAGAAAGCACAAAAACAAGGACTCTCAGCTGAAGATGCGGTTAAATCTGCCCTCTCATCGCTTGTAGAGAACGGTCTGGTTACGAAAGATGTAGCAGAACGTGTTAACGGAATTTCATTTCGCGCTGCACAACTCGATGAACGGCTTGATGCGTTGTATGACGGCCGCGGTGGACCAGGCGATGATACAATTGCAACGGCGTCTGTGTCCCAGGCTACGCGTAAAGCAATCGATATCCTAAGTCGCGAAAAATCGGGAGAACTCAACATCGGGAGCCGCGCTTTAAATGCGCCATCAAACACCCTGCCTTCAACTCACAACATTGGAACGCATGCCTCTGGCGGGTCTGGCGAATTCCTTTGGAAACCAAGCTCAGAGAGCGATGGAAAGCTCGTGGTACTCTTTCCATCTCAATATACAGGGAATATTCTCTCGGCCGGCATCTATGAAGCAATGCCTCCCTCAAAAGAAAATCTTGTTGAGGAAGGGCGATTTAGTGGGGATTCTCATAATGGAGGTCGAGCGCATTTTCGATTTTCGCGCTCCGGAAAGAGCTACCCTGATAATGTTTATGTCGTTGCACAGCTAACGGACGGAAGAACGATTTCTTTTCCGATCGCTGATGGCGCAGCAAGAGTCAGTCGTTAAAGCAAACAACTGTGCTTCAACAATACAACGCTGGCATCCTGCATATTGATCATTGTCGAGGATCTCGCAAACTAACCTATCGACTGAGTTCGCAGATGATACGCACAGTTCTTTGAGCAGGTCTCTCCATAACTGAGAGACCTGCACTCCGCACACACAATGGCTTCTGATTCGCAAAGAGCACAGCTCACACGTACATTGCCCGGATCTCCACAGTGCGGACATAATTTGAAGGTAGTCGATGGAAGCAGCTCCTGATTCACTGCAACGCGGTGATCAAATACGAAGCACTCCCCTTCATACTTTGAATTGGGATATTTTTGGAGGTAGTTAAGGATACCTCCCTCTAGCTGATAGACATCTTCATAGCCTCTTGACTGCATTTCGAGAATTGCTTTTTCACACCGAATACCTCCGGTACAATACATCAAAACTTTCTTTTCTTTCGGAATCTCAGCTCGATCGATAAAGTTGCCAAACTCACTGAACATGTGCATTTCCGGATCAATGGCACCTTCAAACTTGCCAACCTCAACCTCATAGCTATTCCTCGTGTCGATCAGAACGTAATCCTCTTCACTTTGGAGCACCTTCTCCCACTCCTCTGGTGAAAGGTGATTGTTGTTTGATGAAGCAGGCACAAATTCTGGTCTTTTCAGAGTAACAATCTCGTCACGTCGCTTAATCTTAAATCGCTTAAATGGAATGCTTGCCGCTCTACTATCTTTGAAAATAGTATCTTGAAATCCATCGATTGAACGAATAAGTGCTTTAAACGAGCCGATGGTATCATCTGAGCCAGCAACGGTCGCATTTAACCCCTCTGCACCCGAAATAATCAGCCCAAATAAGCCACTCGACTCAGAAAACGTAAAGATTTTTTGTTCCCATTCGTTGAGCGTTTCTTCACTAAGGGGAGCAAAGGTATAAAATGTCGTGACTGCAATGGGATACTTTTCACTATTCATTTCTATCTCTCAGGCTTTCAATCAGTATGATTTTGCAATTATCGCCTCGCGCTGAGCAGGTCGGCCCGAAACGACACACTTTCCTTCAGCATGGTTGCCATCGAATGGGAGACATCGAATAGATAGCTTCATTTGGGCTAGCGTTTGTTCCGTATCTGGATCGCCACACCAGGGAGCCCGTACAAATCCTCCGTGAATTTCGGGCTTCTCGACATTTTGCGGAGTAAAGAACTCCTTCATCTCGTCAAGGCTGGTGATATCAGTATTGACATGCGAGTCACGATACGATTTGGCCTCAGAAAAGAGGGTGTTTTGGATAGTCTCCAGAATCTCTGGCACGCGCGAGACAAACTCTCTTCTATCGAAGAACTCTTTATCCTTTACTCCACGGTCTCGTCGATAACAAACGACTTTATCACTCTCGATATCTCGTGGACCTACTTCTATTCGTATCGGAACACCCTTTTTAACCCATTGCCAGGACTTTTCTCCACCTCGAAGATCTCTTTTATCAACCACCACTCGAACACGCTCGTCAGAATAGCGAAGGGAGGAAAGCTCCTTTTGAAGGCTCTCAGCAAATGCAAGAACACTTTCCCGATGCTCATCTTTTGGAATAACGGGGAGAATAACAATTTGTTGTGGAGCTAATTTTGGAGGCAAGCGTAATCCATCATCATCCCCGTGAGTCATGATCAGTCCGCCCACTAGTCTGGTGGAAACGCCCCAAGACGTAGTGTATCCAAATTGGATTTCTCCACTTTCGTCTACAAATCGAATTCCAGACGCTTTTGAAAAGTTTTGTCCAAGGTAATGTGAGGTGCCTGCCTGCAGTGCCTTCCGATCTTGCATCATACTTTCGATACAGAACGTTCTCTCAGCCCCTGGGAACCGTTCGCCTGCACTTTTCTCGCCCGTGAAGACTGGCATCGCCATTACATCCTCTGCCAACTCACGATACACCTCTAACATGTTCATCGTCTCTTCCATCGCTTCTGCCTCTGAAGCGTGTACGGTATGCCCTTCCTGCCAGAGAAATTCTGAAGTTCTCAGAAACAACCTTGTCCGCATCTCCCAGCGCATCACATTCGCCCACTGATTGATCAACAAGGGAAGGTCTCTATACGACTGAACCCATTTGGCGAAGGTTTCTCCGATAATCGTCTCCGATGTTGGTCGAATGACGAATGGTTCATCAAGCTCACCTGCTGGGATGAGCTTTCCATCTCTTTCTTCTAATCGATGATGAGTAACGACCGCACACTCCTTTGCAAATCCTTCGACATGCTCAGCCTCTCGCTCAAGAAAGCTTAGCGGAATAAGAAGTGGAAAGTATGCATTTTCATGGCCTGTAGCCTTGATTCGATCATCGAGCTCTCTTTGAATTCGTTCCCAGATTCCGTATCCCCAAGGCTTAATGACCATACATCCACGGACCGGTGAGTTCTCAGCTAAATCAGCAGCTCGGACTATTTGTTGGTACCACTCAGGGTAATCTTCTCCCCTCCGCGGAGAGATTGCATTCTTCTCGCTTTTCGTCATAACACTCTGTAGAGCTCCAAGTACATCATGGTAGTGAACAATAGTATGGACGCTTGCTCAATATTTCTCAATACTTACTCTTTTTAGAACTCGCCCTTTGTTGAATGCGCCGCTATAATAACGGTAATAAGGGTTGAATCCAAAGGAGATGGTATTCACTGAGTGTCGCCGTCCAAAGGCACTCTCGCTAATTCCTAAGCGGGCATAGCAGGAGTTATCAGCAATGGAACCATTCTTGTTGTTGAGGGCTGTATCGGGGGAATAGAAAATAGGCATGAGATACACTGGAGTAAAACTACTGGAGCAACTCCGCGCGTTCACGAGACAGAGTAGCGTTTGCGGCCTTTCAAACGATGAAGTTGAATATTTTTTCTCGCGTGATCCCCTATTACGACAGGCTATTGAGCAAGCAATCGACAATATTCAATTCATCGATCTGGAGTTTCCTGGACTGAAAGAACTCACCGAAGATGCGCTTCAACAATCTTTGGGACAAGATTTCTTAAATTTCTATCCTCCCGAGACTTCAAGCCCATACGTTCCACTTGCTGCACGCGGGCCTTGGATAGTTACCGCTGGTGGAGCCGTTATCTATGAAGCTGGTGGGTATGGAATGCTCGGGCATGGCCATGATCCAGACTGCATAAGAGAAGCAATGGCAACTCGTCAAACAATGGCGAATATCATGACACCCTCTTTTTCTCAGCATCGCACCGGCAAACAGTTAAAGGCCTTGATTGGTCACAAACACTCAACGCAGCAGTGTCCATTCTCTAAATTTATCTTTATGAACAGCGGTTCCGAGGCGATGGGAGTCGCTCTGAGAATCTCCGATGCACATGCGAAGAAAGCCACAGATACTGGGGGACAGCATAGAGGGAAACGTGTCCGAATAATGAGTTTTCGAGGCTCATTCCATGGCCGCACTTACCGCGCTGCGCGAATCTCAGGTTCAACCAGTAATAAATATGAGGCTGCATTGGCGTCCTTCTCAGATCATTCAGACTGGATTGAAGTCCCCGTAAACGATGTGAGTCGATTTCACGAACTTTTTGACAATCTCGTTCGAGAAGAATGCTTCATCGAATCCCTGGTCCTTGAACCTGTCATGGGGGAAGGGAATCCAGGCTATCCGCTCTCCCGTGAATTTTATGATGCTGCGAGAGCACGGACGAAAGAACACGGATCGTTCCTCATCATCGACTCAATCCAAGCTGGTCTAAGGGCTCATGGAGTCTTAAGTGTTATTGACTATCCAGAGTTTGAAACCTGCGAACCGCCTGATATGGAGGTGTACTCTAAGGCTCTCAATGGCGGGCAATATCCACTTTCCGTTTTGGCAATGCAACAGTGGGCTGCTGACGAATATGCGTTAGGCACGTATGGAAATACAATGACGGCAGCTCCTCGCGCACTTGATGTTGCTTCTCAAGTCTTAAAGGCATGCTCCCCATCTTTGGAAAAGAATATCTGCTCGAAAGGGAAAGAGTTTCTTACAAAGCTGCAAGCACTTCAGCAAGAGCTTCCCGACTTAATTCTAAAAGTTCAGGGCACAGGACTCCTCTTGTCAGCAGAACTCTCGCCAGAGATTCTTGTCGTTGGAAATGATGGGGCTGAGCAACGGCTGAGAAGAACAGGAGTAAATGTCATCCATGGAGGAAAGAACTCCCTCCGTTATACGCCCTGGTTTTTAATCTCCTCAGATGAGATTGACCTCGTAATCAGAAAATCTCGAGAAACGATTTTAAGTCTTGTCAGTAAGTAGAGAGGGAAGATTCTTGATAAGATTCGGATTAGTCCGTCCGTCTTTCTAATTCCTGCCTGATTCTTCGAAGCGTAACTTTGCTAAAATGATGTTCTGCACCCTCCACATCATGTTCGGCTATCTCTCTTGGCACTCCTAATGATACAAAAAAATCAACTAGCATCTCATGACGAGCTTTGGATGCGATAGCGAGCTTTCTTCCTTTGGCCGTAAGTTCTACTGGCTTTTGACGTGCCGTTTTCAGATATCCAAGTGCCTGCAATCGCTTAATCGTCCGAAGTGCCGTAACGTGGGAGATGCCGAGGTGCTCTGCTATTGTGCCGGTACGGGCCTCACCAATCCGTTGTTCAAGTTCGTATACGAGCTCAGTATAATCTTCCGCGGCCTCAAGATTGTGTTGCTCTCGCTTCGTCTCGAAGTGGCTTGCCCGAAAACTCAAACTCTTCGCATCTGAGGAATCTCTGGGCTCACGCCGCTTTTTACTATCTTTGTTCGGTTTTCTCCTCATCTTCTCTCTTCCACCATAAAAGCACCCAGATAAAACCTTGATTTGTCCTCTCGAGACCTTGACATGTAGCATATGCTACACTGATAATAGTAAGGTACGCAAAGAAAAACGAATATGAATACTTATGGGTCTAGGAAGCTTCTGTGCTCCAACTGGAATGCAAACTGCACAGCGGACCCTACGCGCTTTGACGCTTCCTTCAAGCATCATGCTCTCATCACCCTCCGAATAACTACAGCTCTTGTTCTTTGCATTCTGCTCTCGCCCTCCACCTCATATTCAGATACCAGAACACCAATCATTGTTACTACCACCGGCATGTTAGGAGACACGATAAGAAATCTCGTTCAAGAGCATGCGCACGTTCAACATCTGATGCGTTCTGGAGTTGACCCTCATATGTACAAGCCAACGAGGGACAACATCGCATCTTTATTAAAAGCAGATCTTATCTTTCTCAACGGCCTGAAACTTGAAGGTCGTTTTGCACATGCCTTAGAGCGAATTCAAAAAGTAAAGCAGAATGTGATTGCTGTTGGAGATTTGCTCAATCCCCTCCTTCTTCACGCACCGGAGGAATACACTAAAGCTTATGACCCGCATATATGGATGGATCCCATCCTCTGGAAAGAAGTAACAAGAATCATTTCGGATTCACTGATTACGCATTTCCCAAACATGGAATCCGTCATTCGTAAAAACACGAATAATTATCTCTCTCAACTTGATGAACTCAACGCATTTGCTTCGGATTCAATTCGCTTAATTCCTGAGCGCAAAAGAGTGCTTGTGACCGCTCATGATGCATTTCACTATTTTGGGACTCGCTACCGCGTTCGTGTAATTGGCATTCAAGGAATCAGCACTGAATCTGAGGCAGGGATTCGCGATATTAAGGGAATAGTCAGCCAACTGATCGAACGTGAAGTGCCAGCCGTATTCATTGAAAGTACTGTTTCCGACCGCAATGTAAGAGCAATCAGAGAGGGAAGCGAGGCACAAGGACATACCGTACAACTCGGAGGCACGCTTTTCTCTGATGCGATGGGTGAAGAAGGAACCCCAGAAGGGACTTACATAGGAATGATAAAACACAACATTACTACTTTCGTAACTGCTATGCGAAAAGAGCCCAATCAGTCACACAAGGAGGATCTCTCGTGAGTGGAAAGAAACAAATCGGAAGAACTCAAACTCTTGAGGCTATGCCCGAGCATAGCGCAGCAAATCCTCTCTCCGTGCATTCCATGACCGTTGCATACGACCAAAGACCCGTCCTATGGGATATGGAGTTTGATTGCCCTACCGGAAAACTCACTGCGATTGTCGGACCCAACGGGGCAGGCAAATCGACTCTGATCAAGGCCTGCCTAGAACTGATCCCCCGTGCGACGGGAATTGTTGAGTTTTGGGGCAAAGCATATCACGAGGTACAGCATCGCATCGGATATATCCCTCAGAGAGAATCCGTAGATTGGAATTTCCCTATATCGGCGCTTGAAGTTGTCTGTATGGGGCGGTACCGAAAAATTGGTTGGCTAAAAAGAGTGAAAAAAGCAGATCAAGAGGCTGCTCGGCACTACCTCCATCAAGTCGGTCTTTCTGACTTTGCCTCTCGGCAAATTAATCAACTTTCCGGCGGCCAACAACAACGAGTCTTTCTGGCAAGAGCGCTTGCTCAGGAAGCAGAGTTATACTTCATGGACGAACCATTCGCAGGTGTTGATGCAACAACGGAAAAAGCAATTATCGAAATTCTCCACACACTGCGAAAAAGTGGTAAATCTGTCATTGCGGTACACCATGATCTTTCAACGGTCAAAGAATACTTCCAGCATGTACTCATGCTTAATACTCGTATCATTGCTCATGGCGCAGTTGAGAATGTTTTCAATGAGTCCAACCTCAGAAAAACATTTGGTGGAAAACTATCTCTCCTCGATGAAGTGGGTGAGGCGCTTGCCAGAGCGACCAGAGGAGAAAAGCTTCCCGAGTAGTGGGGCGCGTTAAGTAAGAGCTATGGCAACACCCCTCTCCACAGCACATTTCAGTGAATCCGCCCTTTGGAGCGAATGGATCAGTATCGTATCATTTCAGAGTGGCTTAAATGCGAATCTGGTCCTGCTCGGCACCTCGGTACTGGGAATCGCTGCAGGGGTCGTTGGAACGATGAGCATCCTCCGAAAACGAGCACTCATGGCAGATGCGATTGCTCACTGCACACTTCCAGGCCTAGCTCTTGCATTCCTCCTTGGAACGACAATCGGAGTCAATGGGAAGCACCTGCCCTCACTTCTTGTGGGAGCAAGTTTTACAGGGATATTAGGTGTAGGACTTGTGCAGTGGATCGTTCGCTCTTCTCGTCTCCATGAAGACACTGCTATCGGTGTTGTACTCAGCTCTTTTTTTGGGCTGGGCATTGTCCTGATTAGCGTAATTCAAGTGCTCGGGACTGGCGACGAGGGCGGTCTTAGCCACTTTATTTTTGGACAAACTGCTTCGTTAAATTATGATGATGCACGTCTCTTACTGTTGATTGCCTGCCTTGTCACCATTGGAGCTCTTATTCCACTCAAAGAGATAAGACTTATTTGCTTTGATGAAGATTTTGCGCGCTCTGATGGCTGGCCAGTACACCTTCTTGATTTATATCTTATGACACTCCTCGTGGTCGTAGCAGTGGCAGGGCTACACGTTGTGGGAGTACTCCTCATTGTGTCACTTCTCATAATTCCTCCTGCAGCAGCACGTTTCTGGACCGATCGGCTAACTACCATGACCCTGCTCAGCGCAATAATTGGTGGTGCAAGCGGTTTTTTCGGCTCAGGACTCTCCGCCCTTCTTCCTCGTCTCCCGGCAGGGGCTGTGATTACCCTTACCGCAGGAGTATTCTTCTTCTGTAGCCTACTCTTCGCACCTCAGCGAGGTCTTATCGCATCAGGATTCAGACAACTTCGGTTACGATTACGAGTATTGCGGGATCACGTTCTGAGAGAGGTTATTGGCTGTCTTTCAGAAAAGAACACTCCCTTCGATTCTTCACCACTCCCACTCATACGCTATAGCGAGCTAAGCATAGCTCAAAACTGGTCTCTCAGTCTTCGCATCATTCATTCACTCCTGTTTTGTCTTCGAGGGCTTGCATACTTTTCTTCTCAGGGCATACAACTCACTACGAAAGGATACCGCATAGGACAGATGCGAGAAAAAAGTCATCACTTATGGGAGGCCTATCTCTCCTCCGTCCAGGAGGAGCTTCCTCCTTCTCATCTCGATCTCTCTGCTGATTATGTCGAGCACTTCATATCTTCAGATATTCTTGAAAAACTAGAAAAGAGATCTCAAGGTGCAGGCCAAGACCCCATTGATGAGAATGAGCAGGGGCAAGAATTATGACTTCCTGGGAATTCATCGCTATTGACCTTCCTCCACTCCTTACTGCGATCCTATCCTCAAGCGCATGTGGACTTCTTGGGAATTATCTGATCTTACGGCGACAAAGTCTCATGGGAGATGCGATTGCTCACTCTGTTCTTCCAGGAATTGTTATTGCTTTTCTTCTTTCCTCTCATCGAAGCAGCCTATCAGTATTTTTGGGAGCAGCTATTGCGGGTGTCGTAAGCGCACTTTGCATCGAATTCCTCCGTCGGAATCGCTTTGTTGAAACAAGTGCAACAATTGGGATAGTCTTCCCACTTTTTTTCGCCTTGGGCGTATTACTAATAGAGCAAGCGGCTGCACGACATGTGGATCTCGATGCTGATTGCTTACTCTACGGGCAACTTGAAAGCATATTCTGGCTTCCACCATCCGATATCACCACATTGCTAACGGCATCATCTCTTCAATTGCTTCCAGAGGAGCTGATAACTTCAGCGCTCTGCTTTCTTTCGGTTCTCTTCATCATCCTCCTATTCAAGAAAGAGCTAACTCTCTCCTCCTTTGATCCAACACTTGCGACTTCAATGGGATTTTCAAGCAACATGCTTAACAACCTGCTGATGCTTGTGCTGGCGGTTGCCGTGGTGGCTTCCTTTAAAGCGGTCGGTTCTATTCTTGTTATTGCGATGATTATTTCTCCAGCTGCATGTGCGCGACTGTTCACCGATAAGTTGAATACGCAACTCATGCTCAGCGTTCTGTTTGCAATACTCATGAGCGTAGGAGGATATTGTGTAGCAGTATTTCTGCCTCTCATTCTTGGGAGCTCCTCCTCATTGAATGCTGCTGGGATGATTGCTGCACTGGGAGGCATCCTCCTGATCGGCTCAATTTGCTTCTCACCTCGCTATGGGACTATAGGGCGTCGTTATAGAAAAAATGTGCTGCAAAATAGAATCCTACAAGAAGATATTCTCGCCGCGCTATTCCGTTTAGAGGAAGACGCTAGTAAAGAAACTCGTCTCTTCTCACAAGCAGCCGTCCAAGAGATTCTTAAAAAGTCATCTGCTACATCCGATACTGCGGACTATAGAAAGCGAGAACGGCGCACCGTCAAGAGACTTGTTGATAACAATTTTCTTGTCAGGAAGGGAGCGCTTGTCGGGCTCACAGCAGATGGTCGAAATGAAGCGCGAAAACTGATCAGAACTCATCGATTACTCGAGAGCTACCTTGTTGAAGAAGCCGGAGTTGAGCCGGATCATGTCCATGAAACTGCTGAAGCTCTTGAACACTTTACCTCGGAATCACAAGACCACGCTCTCGCTCGTGCAACGCCTGAGCCCAGGAATGACCCTCATGGGAAACGTATTCCTCTCTCTCCTTCAAAAATAGCGAGCAGAGAGATTGATAAAAGTTAACATTCGTACCCTTTCGCCAAGAAATTATTGTGCTGAGATGCCAAAATTGATAGTTCTCTTGTTAAGGATCGTCTCTCCTCCTGGGGTCACAAAAAGCGATGCTCTCAGGTTTTGTCTCCTGAGATTCATTGTCTCGAAAAACTCGTAGGTTGTCGTAGGTCGGGTTATCGTAGGTCGGGTTATCGTAGGTCGGTTATCGGAAGTAGGTTGTCTGAGTGGGATACCGGAGGGAGAAACCATGAAGGGAGTTGCTATACGAGTGGCTGTCGACGGCAGCAGCTGCGCTCTCCGAAATATGCTATTTCCCCCTCGTCTATCAGAGCAAGGAGTATGATAGTAAGGAGCCGCCGTCGAAAGGAACCATTGGTGGAACCAAGGAACCATTAGGGCAAGAGGGCTGTAATACTCTAGGCACGTGTCACTACAGGCATGTAGCACGAGGAAAAAGAATAGCTCATGAAGATAAAGAACATGAAGTTAAGGATACTGTTAATATGAATTGGAATAGGCGGCATAATGGAAACGGACCTGAAAGATCTTTTGAGGAATACCTGCAAGATATCATTGACCGACCGAGTGCACTGCTCTTTGTTATCCTCGCTATTGTAATCGGCTCGGGTATTTTCTCCTCTTACTACATGGTCCGACCCCAAGAGAAGGGGGTAGTAACTCGCTTTGGTGAATTCATTCGGATTGCTGATGAAGGTCTGCACTTCAAGCTGCCATTTGGTGTGGATCGGGTTGTCCTTGTTCCGACGAAAGTTCAAGAAGAAGCTTTTGGGTTTACCCCGACGGGACGAGAGCTCGGGTTGGATAGGAGAACGACAGACTCTCGCTCAAGAGATAATATTTTCCTGCGTTCCTCACGAACGAGCGGGAAACGGAATGTCGACGAAGAGTCGCTCATGCTTACTGGAGATCTGAACGTAGCCGACGTTGAGTGGGTTGTACAATATCGTGTTATTAATCCCAAAGACTTCCTTTTCAACGTTGCGGACCCAGTAAAGAACATTCGTGACCTCACTCAGACCACTATGCGTAAGGTCGTTGGCGATAGGTCTATTAACGATATTCTCACTACGGGTCGAGGAGAAATACAGTCGGCCGTACAGGTTGATATGCAAAAAGTTATTGATGAGACCTACAAAATGGGAATCTCGATAGAGGAAGTAATTCTTCAGGACGTGGCTCCCCCAGAGCCCGTACAACCGTCTTTCAACCAGGTCAATTCGGCACTTCAAGAGCAAAAGCAAGAGATAAACAAAGCTCTCGAGGATCAGAACAGCAAAATCCCTGCAGCGCATGGTGAAGCAAACCGAAGAATTTCTGAAGCACGCGGTTACCGAGAGGCAGTTGTGAATCGCGCCATCGGTGATGCTTCCCGATTCGAGCAAATCTTAGAAGAATATGAAAAAGCTCCGGCAGTAACGCGAACACGTATTTATCTTGAACTTGTACAAGACATGTTTAAAAAGGTCCGTAATTTCACCGTGGTCGACCCTGCGATAAAGGGACTGCTTCCTATTTTTTCATCACCTCAGGACAGTGGAAGAATCGGGGGGACATCCCAAGGAAGAGCCTCTCTATCTCCATCTTCAATGGGGGCACCATTAAATCAGGGAAATGAAGG